>JARIAA010000196.1 GCA_029264635.1 Psychrobacter sp.
TATTATTGAATGGAATTATCTATTAAATATGATAGCAAGATATTCTAAAGTCTATTCATATTATTATTGGCTGTGTTGATAATTATTTTACAATGTTTTTAGCTTTTATAATCTATTTATTTATCTAAACATAAATTAAATTATCCGCTTTCAGGGCTCATTATTTAGTCTATACTAATCTAATAAAAGTCACGTATTAAAACGGCTTATCTTAATTTCTCTAAACGTTATAACTGGGACTACGTCCCTGCATGGTGGAACTAATGAAAGTAAAGTTAGCAGTGGTTATTTTTAGTAGTATGTTTTTAACAGGCTGTGCAAGCAGCCTAATTGCTGGTCTTTCACCTAAACAATATCAAACTAAGTGGCAAAAGCAATGTTTAATATCTACACAAGACATTCAACTTAACAAAGGCCCAAATGTAGATAATTCGAACAAAAACTTTATATCTAGTCATAATTCTACTTCTATGCCTAGATTTATTAAGCCACGAGATATTTTGAAAAGCGGTACAAAATTTGAGGTTACTAATGTATACGATAATTATATTCATGGACTTGGAGGCAACTGGCATTTAAGAGTAAATGCGGAAGTTTTAAATGGGCCTTACAAAGGATTGGAAGTTGAAATGCCAGGAACTTATATGGCACACCCACTACCTTTCTTTTTTACTCATAGGACGCAAGTCATACCTTACACAGCTAGAGAGAATTTAAAGCCAGATTCTATTATATTTAATCCAGAGTTTTTAGTTACATGTCCCTGATAGTTGAGGGTACTGGATAACTATTAAAGATTTTTCTGTATAAAATAACTATAGTCAATCCCACCTAAAAGTGTTATAAAATAATTATCAAATACAATTATTGTTGTAAAGACCATGACTTACTCATTAGATTTTCGTATGCAAGTTCTTAAAAGTATAGATAACGGTATGACCTTTGCCGAGGCGGCTGAGTTTTACAATCTCAGCCCAACCACTATACAGAACTGGAAGCGGCGTGTTCATAGCAAAACAACCAGACAAACCAAACCCTATAAAATACCAGATGACGTACTACTCAATGATGTTAAAGAACATCCCGATGATTACCAGTATGAGCGAGCACGTCGTCTAAACTGTAGTAAAACAGGCATTCATCATGCCCTAAAGCGGCTTGGTATCAGTCAAAAAAAAGACTTTGGAGCATCCAAAAGCATGCCCGATAAAAAGAGCGATATACCTAAGTAAGCTTGATAGCTTTATGCAGCAAGGCTATCCCATCGTCTATATGGATGAGAGCGGCTTTGAGCACGAGACTATTCGCTCTCATGGCTATGCACCAATTGCTACACCCTGTATTGATAGCTATAACTGGCAGGCTAAAAAACGAACCAACATTATTGGTGCTATGTATGAAAAGATGCTGTTTGCGCTAGATTACTTTGAGACAAATATCAACAGCAGCATATTCTACGACTGGTGCAAACACAGCTTAATCCCAAGCCTTAAAACAAAATGCGTGATTGTGATGGATAATGCCAAGTTTCATAAGAATAAGCGCATTCAAAAGCTACTAAACAGGCATGGTCATCGCATTCTATGGCTGCCACCCTACAGTCCTGATCTTAATCCCATTGAAAAGAAATGGGCACAAGTGAAGTTTCTACGCCAAGGCTGGATGGAAAACGACTTATCTAAATTGTTTTATGATATTTGCCCTGACCATAACACTTTTGTTTTGAACTGACTATAAAGTAAAAGTTAAAAACTCTTCCCCCTAAACACACCCAACTACCAACCCAGCATCCTCAAACTGCAACACGATATTGGCCTTATTGGCGTCATCACTAAAGGCTCTATCCATAATCAAAGTTTTATTCGGCGCGGTGGTGATAATTTGCGTGGCTTTGCTAGTGGTCATATCGTCTAGGACTATCGCTAGGCTCATTGATATGCCTGCGCTCTCAGAACTGTCAGCATTATCATTACTATAATGTAGCGCATCGTTTTGGGTGACCAGATAATAGCCATCCCCTTCATCAATAGTGGCGGTCAAAGCATAGCCTTCTTTGAGCATCAGCTCGGTGATGATACCGTCAGTAGTGGCATTATCGCTGATAGGGTCAAGGTGTTTCTCAAGCTGCGCCATTAGGCTATCGGCGTCGTAACTGGTGGGCTGTTGCCACGGGATAAAGTTACTGTCGGCAAGGGTATACGCCTTAAAACCAAAATCAAGCGCCGTGCTATCGACGGATTCAGGCAGCTCGGAGCTGATATGAGCCGCGGCACGGCGGATACGTTCTTTGGATATCTCGGCAATGTTAGCAAATCCTGCTTTATAAGCTTCACTGTCTACCTCTGTGGCTTCAGGAATTTGTACCATGATATATTTACGTTTACCCGCTTCGCCGTTCTCTGCATCTTCGGCATTTAACGCCATAACCGCGTGAGCGGTGGTTGAAGAACCTGCGAAGAAATCTAGAATGATATCGTCTTCATCAGAGCCTTGCTTAATAAGATTTTTTAATAAAGCTAAAGGTTTAGGAAAGTCGAAATACTTACTG
>JARIAA010000228.1 GCA_029264635.1 Psychrobacter sp.
AATCTAATAAAGACGAGAAGTCTACTAAAGACGATACTGATACTAAGAAAGGTGACTCTGAGCAAACAAAAGAAAATGACAAAAATAATGAGTCTAAGAAAGATAACAAATCCGATAAAAATGACGAGCCCAGTAAAGACGATACTAATACTAAAAATGACGACTCTAAGCTAGTAGAAGAGGATGGCAAAGAGACTGAGTCTAAGGCAGATGATAAATCCAACAAAGAAGAAAAATCTAATAAAGACGACGCTGGTACTAAAGAAGATGACTCTGATCAAACAGATGAAAGTGAAGAGTCTGATCAGGACGATACCTCAGGTATGACAATGGCTGGTATGTTTCAGTGGGCATCTAAGCTAATAGAAGACTTTATGTCTGAAGCCATGAATATTACAAGCAACGTCACAGAGAAAGCAACGACGATAACACTCCAAAGGTTGATATCTGTAGTAGATATGGAATTAGCCGCTTTTGATAAGAGCGTTGAAGTCGCCAAAAACCTTATCTCGAATGTAGAAGAAGAGCGCGCCAAGATTGCTAGTAGAAAAGATAAATATCAAGATATGATCGATAAGTTAGATCAAGACGATCAAGATAAATAATTCTATCCAAAGTATAACTTATCCAGTGTTAGACGTTTAAAATAAGCGTCTAGCATTGGATTGTTTCAATGTAAGTTTAGCATATTAAACTTACTCAAAAAAAACCGCTTTGAGTGCTATTAACAGCTCAGCGGTTTTTAAGTTTAGAAAAAAGTATCTATTCAGCAGTTGAACCCTGCTCAACACCTTTCATAGTCAACTTGATGCGACCACGGTTATCAACGTCTTGCACGAGCACCTTAACCGTCTGACCTTCTTTTAGATAGTCTGATACATTCTCGACGCGCTCTTCTGCGATTTGTGAGATATGTACGAGGCCATCGGTATTTGGTAAGACGTTAACAAATGCACCAAAGTCAACGATACGAGCGACTACCCCTTCATAAGTCTTACCGACTTCAACTTCAGCCGTCAATGCTTCAATTCTACCAATAGCGGCTTTAGTGGCGGCTTTGTTTTCACCAAAGATACGAATCGTGCCACCGTCATCGATATCGATAACCGCACCAGTCTCTTCGGTTAGCTGACGAATCATCGCGCCGCCTTTACCGATGACATCACGGATTTTGTCAGGGTTGATTTCAATCACTGCGTAATTAGGTGCGTGAGCGTTGATTTCGGTACGGCTCTCAGGCAACACTTTATTCATCGCGTCCAAAATATGGATACGACCTGCATGGGCTTGTTTTAAGGCTTGCTCCATGATGTCAGGCGTAATGCCTTCGATTTTGATGTCCATCTGTAGCGCAGTGATACCGTCTTTTGAACCAGCAACCTTAAAGTCCATATCACCTAGATGATCTTCATCACCTAGGATGTCAGATAGAACCGCAAAGCGCTCGCCTTCTTTGACTAGACCCATCGCAATACCAGCAACAGGTGCTTTTAATGGCACGCCTGCGTCCATTAGCGCTAAACTTGCACCACATACTGACGCCATAGAAGATGAACCATTTGATTCAGTAATCTCTGATACCACACGAATCACATACGGGAAACGTTCGCTGTCAGGTAGCATCGCTTGGACACCGCGGAGTGCCAGGCGACCATGACCGATCTCACGGCGTTTCGGAATTCCTTCACGGCCCGTCTCACCCACTGAGAAATGTGGGAAGTTATAATGCAGCATGAAATGATCACGAATTGTACCAGCAAGCGAGTCAATCATATTGACGTCACGGCTGTTACCTAGCGTAGTCGTCACCAGAGCCTGAGTCTCACCACGAGTAAATAGCGCCGAGCCATGCGTATATGGTAATACACCGACTTGAACATCTAATGCACGCACAGTTTCAAGATCGCGACCGTCAATGCGGGGTTTACCTGACAAGATATTGTCACGAACCGTACGGTACTTTAGATCTTCATAAATATCTTTGAGCTTAGATACATTGCTATTATAGTCTTCAGCTTCAATCTCGCCAGCCAACGCTTCGATAGCAGCATCTTTGATTTCATCAAGTTTGGCATAGCGTGCTTGCTTATCAGTGATCGTATAAGCATCAGCTACTTGGCTACCAAACTGCTCTTTCATACCGTTTTCTAGAGTTTCATCATGCTTAGGAGGAGTAAACTGCTGTTTAGCTGTACCTACCTCCTCTGCCAAAGAGACGATATTATCGATAACGATTTGTTGCTGCTCATGACCATACAACACCGCGCCCAGCATTTGATCTTCAGACAGCTCTGCCGCTTCAGATTCAACCATGAGTACCGCAGATTTGGTACCAGCAACGACTAAATCAAGATCGCTTTCTTTGAGCTGCTCAAGCGTTGGGTTTAATACATATTCGCCATTAATGAAGCCAACACGTGCACCAGCAACAGGACCATTAAATGGCGCATCAGAGATAGCAAGCGCTGCTGAAGCACCAATCATGGCAGCAATATCTGCGTGCTGAGTTTTATCTGATGAAACCACTGTCGCTGTAATTTGAATCTCGTTGACATAGCCTTCTGGGAATAAAGGACGAATCGGACGGTCAATGAGTCGCGAGGTTAAGGTTTCAAATTCACTTGCACGACCCTCACGTTTGCCATAGGCACCTGGAATTTTACCAGCCGCATACATCTTTTCTTGATAATTGACCGTCAATGGAAAAAAGTTTTGGCCATCTTTTGCCTCAGATTTTACTACGGCGGCCACCAATACTGAAACGCCGCCCATATGCACCATGATTGAGTTGGCTTGGCGAGCAATACGGCCGGTTTCAAGAACAACTTTTTGGTCGCCGTATTGGAATTCACGTTTAACGGTATTAAACATTGTCGTATTTGTCATGTATTTTTCCTAATGTTGAATGACGAATGTAATATCAGTTACATGAGCAATCTGATATCGATCGTCATAAGTTCTATTATGTAATGAGAGCTAATCTTATTTATAAAATTTATTGCTGTTCCTATATTTATAAATGGTACTGGGGTATCTTTTAACGCATCAAACTTAATTTGTATAACTGCTTATACTTAGGGATTGCTATAAAGTCGTACGAATTTTGCGCGCTTTGCTCTACCTTATATAACACGTTTATTAATAACATATTTCCAATCATAAAAAAGCTATAGAATAAACGGTGTAAATTATCAAGGCTATAAAAATGCATAGTGCACTATTTTACAGTGATTTGTAGGTATTGACCAATAAAATAGAAAAATGCATCATTCATGGATTAACTATTTAGTTAACTATTGTCGGTATTTTAACAAATACATAGCGTTATTCGTATAAGTTGACCCAATTCTATAAGCCGTCTACTCTCTGTCAAATACCCATAAAAAAACGGCGTGAAACTATTCCACACCGCTTTTTATGATTTGTCTATGATAACAATATGCTAATCTCTTGAAAAACCTAAAACAGCTCTCAAAACCATACTATAGATTAATGATAAAATTTTACCTGCTATCTAGACAGTAGTCATCGAATTAACGACGTAGACCTAACTGTTTGATAACAGTAGTATAGCGACCAAGATCTTTGCCTTTTAAATAATCAAGCAATTTACGGCGTGTGTTAACCATACGGATAAGACCACGGCGGCTATGGTGATCCGCTTTATGTGTTTTAAAATGATTTTGTAAATCATTAATGCGAGCACTTAATAAAGCAATTTGAACTTCAGGAGAACCTGTGTCGTTTTCACCACGTTGATATTGAGCAATAATATTTTGACGGTCAGTATTCGTTAGCATAAATTTCTCCAGCAATGCTAAAAGTTCTTTATTTTACTCAATAAATATGAGTAATTTTAGAACCATAGGATGTAATAAATAAAACTAGCTTACGCACCATTCAGGACAACCCTGCATTACTAGAGTTGACCTACTGGACGCTAAGCAAGATAGAGAAGCCTAACAATGGATTTCAGATAATATAAATAGTAAGCAGTAACGACAACCAATCTATTCATAAGTTTTAGTAAAAATCTAGTTATAGCTTGGGCACGATTATAACAAAAAACTGCTGAACTAACATCATTTTTTTGTGTTGGTTTCAGCAGCTTCAGAATAAAATTTGATTCAACCGATTGGTATGCTAGCACTCATTTGTCATTGTTTTTCTTAACATCTTCTTCAGTAGCATTACCACCAAGCTCATCATCATCTAGTGGTACGGTTGTAGCCTCAGCCAAACTATCAGGAACCACATCTTGGCTGGGATTGATATCAGCGGCTAATTTTTGTATTTCTAATTCTTGTTCATCCATATTTTTTGTTGACTTATCCATCATTACTTCCTTTATGACACTTTCACAACAAACACCTAACAGCGTTCGTTGTGATTTCGGTCTTCCAAAAAAGATTTATTTAACAAAATTATTTATCTTT
>JARIAA010000232.1 GCA_029264635.1 Psychrobacter sp.
GATCCAGAGCTTGATTTTAGCAATATGAGTGAGATTGTGCAGGTGGTGAGTGAGTGTAATAATTTACCCCTACATCCTCGTCATCCGTATGTGGGTGAGCTGGTGTTTACTGCCTTTAGTGGCTCGCATCAAGACGCTATCAAAAAGTCACTTGATTATAATGAGAAGCATCAAGACGAGACCGATAATGTATGGGATGTCGCTTATCTCCCCATTGATCCAGCACATATCGGTCGTAGCTATCAAGATGTCGTGCGCATCAACAGTCAATCTGGTAAAGGCGGTGTCGCTTATATTTTGCAACGCAACTATGGCTTTAATTTGCCGCGTTGGATGCAGATCGACTTTAGCGGGGTAGTGCAAAAGCAGGCTGAAACAGCTGCTCGCGAATTACAAAATGATGAAATCTTGCAGACCTTTGAAGATACCTATTTACAGCAAGGTAATTTTGAATTACTAGATTATAGTGTCAATAATAAAGGCGGTGAGGTTTATTTTAATGGTCAAGTACAGATGAATGGCGATAGCATCACAATTGATGGTACTGGTAATGGGCCGTTGTCATCGTTCATTGACGGACTTGCTCAGCATACGGGCAAATCCATACACGTGATTAATTATGCTGAGCATGCTATCAACCCGCAGCATAACAATGGTGATGGCATCGATGACGATAATAATAATGACAATAAAACCAATGCCAATGCGGCCGCCTATATTCAGCTCAATGTGGACGGTGACGTTTACTCAGGTATTGGCACCTGTAGCAGTACGGTATCAGCGATGTTAAAAGGAGCATTATCAGCCTTTGCTCAAGCATCAAGTACAACGGTTGCATAAGCTTCATTCAACTATAATACCGCCGTATTTCTAAAGGAAGTATGGCGGTATTTTTATGGTCAATCATAAAGGCCTTTTCCCCTATTTTAAAGATATGAATAGGTTGCTAAAAAATAGCATGCTTAATAGTTAAGGTAATTAACGTACATTCATTGGCTCATAGCATATTGTTACTTGTGTGTTTAGTAGCTAGGACTTACACTAATATACACATATTATTTATCACTATAAACATAAGGTTAACTATGGAACCTATCTCATTTGCTTCATTTACGTTAGCGGCTGTTTTAGCCGCGCTACCTGGTAACAGTGACCCTGCTGGCCAATCAGCGATTAAAACACATATTAGTCCTGCCATCGCTGGGCAGTGGGAGATAGATCTGGACAGTGATGTCACCATGACGAAACAAGCGGCAGCGAAGCAGACAGGGTTAAATGATACTAAAAATGTAGAGACCAATGAGCCAAAAGTCATTGCTGGCGAAGCAGGTGGCGTTTTAGATCAGAACGAACGTCGTGTCTTTAAGATTGCTCCTAGTACAACAACCACGGCTAAAGTCAAGTCAAAAAACTCCACCCAATGCCGAGAGATTTATAATTTTGGCGCGGATAACGAGATGTGGGCGGTAAGTGGTAAAGAGTGGACGTACGGGCGCTATCTGGTAACGCATCGGGAAGAAGGTTTGCCTATTATTGCCATCAGAACAGTTTATGACAATAATGAGGTGGACTGCTCAGGTAATCAAGTTGATCAGACTGATGAGGCACTGATTGCTTTCTTAAATCATGATGGCAATCAAATGCAGTGGTGTGCTGATCCTGATGGGAAAGAGTGTTTTATGAGTTTTAATAGAGTATTACCGTAAGTAATATCTCTTTTATTTATTATAAAAAATACGTCCAGCGCAACTACACTTATAAAGTCTATAAAAAAACCCGCTTTCTTATCAGAAAGTGGGTTTTTTGTTTATTATAATTCTAAAAATGAGCTATTTTGCTTTTTTAATTTCTTGCGATTTGAGCAGCTCTTCTTCAAGATAATGAATATTTTGAGCCTCATTGATAAAATCCGTATCGGCCAAAATGACATCACGATGCATCGGAATATTGGTTTTGACACCCTCAATGATAAGCTCATCAAGTGCATGCAGGGTTTTTGCAATGGCCTGCTGGCGCGTCTGCCCATGACAGATAAGTTTGCCAATCAATGAATCATAATAACTGGGAATCTCATACCCTGGGTACAGATGCGAGTCAAAACGAATACCTGCTCCACTCGGTGTGTATAATTGAGAGACTCTGCCAGGTGATGGCATAAATGTCACTGGATCTTCGGCATTAATACGGCATTCGATCGCATGGCCTTGGACTTCGATATCACTTTGACGATACGATAAGCCATAGCCTGCAGCAATTTTTAACTGCTCAACCACTATATCAATGCCAGTAATCATCTCAGTAATGGTATGCTCAACTTGCACCCGTGTGTTCATCTCAATAAAGAAGAATTCATTATTTTCAAATAAAAACTCAAACGTCCCAGCGCCGCGATATTCAACAAGCTCACAAGCTTTAACGCATGCTCGCAATATTGGTTCACGAATATCATCAGGGATGTCAGGCGCAGGGGCTTCTTCGAGTACCTTTTGATGGCGTCGCTGTAACGAGCAGTCACGATCATACAAATGAATGGCATTACCGTTACCGTCACCAAGTACTTGGACTTCAACGTGGCGTGGGTTTTGCAAGTAGCGCTCCATGTAGACGGTATCATCACCAAACCATAGCTCAGCTTCTTGTCTGGCGGCTTGCACTTGCCCGATAAGCTCATCAAAACGCTCAACAACGCGCATACCACGACCACCACCACCAGAAGCTGCTTTGATAATAAGGGGAAAGCCAATGTTACGCGCTTGCTCTTCAGCATTGTGCATCGTCACAGCACCAACAGAACCAGGTACAGTCGGCACGCCTGCTTTTTTCATAGCATTGATAGCAGAAACTTTGTTACCCATCAGGCGGATATGGTCAGCGTTGGGGCCGACAAAGGTCAATCCTGCCTCCTCAATACGCTCAGCAAATTCAGCATTCTCAGCCAAAAAACCATAACCAGGATGAATGGCATCAGCGCCAGATATTTCAGCCGCGGTTAAGATAGTATTAATATTTAAGTAGCTTTCGCTAGCGTTTGGCTTACCAATACAAATGGCTTCATCGACGAAACGCAGGTGCATGAGATTTTCATCAGCGGTGGAGTAGACACCAACGGTCTCAATACCCAGTGCTTTACAGGCACGTACGATACGTAGAGCAATCTCACCTCGATTGGCGATGAGCAGTTTTTTTATCATGGGGTCATCCTTATGAAAGCGTTAGTGACAGATCAAGTCGCTATATTTTGGCATTGTATAATGGAGTGACAATGACATGAAAAACATAGCGGATGATCTTTTATAACAAGGTTAAGTATGGCAAGTACCGCTACGCTTTATAACGTATCACAGGTTGACCAAACTGTACGACCTCAGAGTTATTCACTAAAATTTCATCGATGACACCACTTTGTGTGGCTTCAAGTGGATTCATGATTTTCATCGCTTCAATAATACCAAGCGTATCACCTGCTTGTACCTGTTGACCAACTTTTGCAAATGGGGGATCACTAGGGGTAGGTGAAGAGTAGAATACACCAACCATTGGTGAGGTCTCGACACTACCAGCTTTAACAGATGCTTTGGCTTGCGTAGGCATAGGTACTGCACCAGCAGTAGGAGCGGCCATCATGGTTGGTGCTGGGGCATCGTAGTGCCGAGTCAGGCTAATGTTTTCATTTTTTGAGCTGACCTCTAAATTGACTAGGTCTTTTTCTTCCATGAGAGCGATTAGCGTGCGTATTTTTTCAATATCCATAATTTTAATGTAGCCTTATACTAAAATTTAAGAAAGAAATAGTGTAACAAAATTTGTTTAATTAGGTACTAATGATACCTATATTCGGCGCAATGAGCAATCGATGTACAGTTGTTAACTCAAAATTTTTACATATTCTTCACGTAAATCAACGAACGCATAGCTAGTAGCTCATTGCTATGCCAACTTGATTCATCATAGTCTATGTCGCCAAGTAGCGCTAGTATTGGTTGGCGTTAATATGCTTTGAAAAGAATATACGGCCATCAAAATAATTTTTAAAAACTCAAAAGTGCCTAAATTACTCAGTAATCAAATAAAATTTGTGACAGTAGCCAGTATCCTTTATATTTGTTTTGGACGAACTATAAAGGATACTGGCTAAGCCCAAAGCACAGTCAAACGTTTTTGTTGATAGCGTAATCTTAACGTGAGTAGAATAGACGACAAAAACAGTCCAAGAATTAACGCTATCCAAAATCCCTGCGCGCCAAGATTGGTAAAACGGACTAAGTAAATGCCAAGCGGTAAGGCCACTATCCAGTAACAAAATAGTGTCACCCACATCGGGATAGTGGTGTCCTGCATACCGCGTAGTATACCTGCAACGTTGACTTGCCAGCCATCAAACAGCTGATACGCGAGAGCAAAAATCAACAAATGCATGGCTTGCGCTCGCAACTCAAGGTTGTCCGTAAACGCAGCTGCCAGTTGCGGTCTAAATAGCCATATTCCAAGCATACAAACAAGGGCAATCAGTACCGTCCAGATAAGCCCCGTGGCTTGTACGTGACGTAAAGCAAGTAAATTCTTTTCGCCAAAACGGTTCGACACCATAATAGTCAACGCCATTGCGACTGAGATGGGAATCATGAATAGCTGCGAAGTTACTGATAAAGCCACTTGGTGTGACGCGGTCGCCAGCTCGCCTAATGGACTGATAACCAGTGCCCCTAAGCTAAACAAACTGGCCTCAAAAAAGATAGAAACACCAATAGGAATACCCAATTTGAGCAGCTTAGTGATCTGAACCCGATTGGGCCGAGTAAAGCTATAAAAAAAGCGTGTACTGGCAAACTGCTGACGGTTGGTCAAGGTAGTATAAGTGCCTAATAAGAAAACGTTAATCCACAATACGAGCGCTGTTGCCACCCCGCAGCCCGCACCGCCCATCTTTGGCATGCCAAACAGCCCATGGATAAAAATATAGTTTAAAGGAATGTCCGCGAGCAGACCGATGATACTAATAACCGTCACAGGCTCTGGTCGCCCAAGGGCTTCACAATAGCTACGAAGCACCGCATATACAGCGATCGCCGGAAAACCAAACGCCACGCCACGTAGATACTGAGCAGCTATAGGTCGAATGTTTTCTGGAACGCCCATCAAACTAAGGACATTTGGCATTAAGCTGACGATAACAAATCCAAGAATACCGATGACTCCTGCGGTCCATATCGACTGCTGAGTGATATGAGGTACTTGATCATGTTTATTTTGACCTATGGCCTCACCAATCAGTGGTGTGGTCGCAATTAAGATACCAGTTGCTAACAAAAATAATGGCAACCAAATACCAGAACCAACAGCGACAGCTGCCAAATCAACGGCGGAGACGCCACCTGCCATAATGGCATCAACCACCCCGAGCGCCGCTTGGCAAAACTGGGTAATCAGTATGGGTAACGCTAGCACGCCTAAACGTAAGCTATAACTTTTAAAATCTGCAAAGGATATCGGCAAAACCATGGTTAGCAACTTGTTATTATTCACAGTAGTTATTGCTGATGTATAAAAAATCATCAACGAAATAGAGTTTGAGAATACTAAAACAAAAATAACCCATCAACTCAAGGTATGAGTTGATAGGTCAAAAGTAGAGGTGATGGTAAAGAATCTGGGCTATGATGTCAACGCTTCTATAGCGTCTAGCGTCTTTCACCAGTTGCTAAACTTAATAGCTCTGTTAAATGATCTAAATCAGTTATAAAGATTCAGGGAGATCTTGAATCAGTGCTTGATAACCAATCAGCTCGTTATTAGCATTAAACGCCTGTACCACGATAGCGTAATTGGTTGAATAGTCTGGAATAACGGGTGTAAATTGCTTCTCGTTATTACTCAAAATGACATTCTGTACATAGCCGTTGGCACCCGTTTTTGCTTTGTTGACATCAATCTGACTAACCAAGACAAGCCTTGTGTTTGCAGGGTTTTTCCAAGTAATACGCTGTTGCGTTCCATTGCCCATGATATCAAGTGCCATCGTCCCAAGTTCATAATCAAGTGGATAGGTATTAAAGTTAGAACGATTGCTTAGCGTGTAGGTAACGTTGCAATTTTTATTTCCACCAAAAAGCTTTTTGCCACCTAAATAATCTTGATACTCAAAACTACCGCGCCATGGCTTACCCGTTTCTTTATCTTTAAAGGCACCTGCAAATGTCGTCATTAAGTTTGGCGTTTCAAGATTTAAGTCGTTGATGTATTTTATATCTAAAAATTCTGCGGTATCTAAGCTACCAGTCACTTTGCCAGTAATAGAGTTATCCACTTTAAAACCCGTATTAACATCAAGGGTGCGATTTTCTTGGCAAGCCTGCTGCTGATAACTGATACGCCCATCTACACGGCCGACGCCATCGTCACTGATATCAAAATAGATAGCGCCGATATCGAGATCGTCGTTGTCGCCATCGTCAAGATCAACGAAATGACCCACATATAAACCGCCACGCCCGCCCTCTGGTGTCAGCTTATCTAAAAATTTATCTAAAGATTCTTCTGGCAAGAACACAGATTTTAAAATCTCAGCCATGCTTTTTTCGTCATCGGTCAGCTTATCTTCCACAGCGTTATATTTGTCTTTGACCTTATCTTCGACACGGTCATATTCGTCTTTGACTTGGTCTTCGATACGGTCATATTCGTCTTTGATTTTATCGCTATCACTGCCGCAAGCGCTGAGCATGAGGGCCAATAAGCTAACGGTCAATACAGATTGTACAAGTTTAGGTGCGCTCATAAATGAGTCCTGATGATAAATAAATATCGTTATAAAAACATAGGTTGTCTAGATCAAAAATGACGTCTTGCACCTTCGTTCTAGGTGACGAATATAACAAATTTTATTAAACTAATACTATAAAAATTTGTTGATTAAAATATAAATCGTAATAAGCTTATCCGTCATATCTTAGCTATAACCAAAGACGTCTCGCGTGTAAACCTTATCAGAGACTGACGCCAAATCCTCATCCCAGCGATTGGCAACGATAAGATCATTTTGCTCGATAAACTGCTGTACATCGTGAATTACGGTACAGCTCCTAAAAGTGTCATCTGTGATGGAAGGCTCATAGATGCTAATGGTCAAACCATGCTGGAGTAAAATATCTATGATATCTAGCACCGCTGAATCACGAAAATTATCAGCATCTTTTTTCATACTGAGTCTGTAAATACCAACGCGGGTAGGCTGCTTTTCGATAATTTGCCGTGCGATGAAGCGCTTGCGGGTACTGTTTGCATCGACCACAGCATGAATAAGGTTGGCAGGAATATCGTTATAATTGGCTTTGAGTTGCTGCGTATCTTTAGGGAGACAATAGCCGCCATACCCAAAAGAGGGGTTGTTATAATGTTGACCGATGCGTGGATCAAGACCCATGCCATCTATGATAGCTTGGCTCGAGAGTCGCTGTTTTTCAGCAAAGCTATCTAGCTCATTAAAAAACGCGATGCGCATGGCCAGATAGCTATTGGCGAACAATTTTACCGCTTCTGCCTCTGTGGTCGGCATAAACAGCTTCTCGACATGACTCTCATTACTCGCTTTTTCGTACATATCTGTCAGATATAGGGCAAGATCAGCAAGTGAGTCTGCTGCACCAATAATAATGCGAGAAGGATGAAGATTGTCATAGAGTGCCTGTCCTTCACGGAGGAATTCTGGCATAAACATGATGGATTCATCTATATCGCCTACCACGCGAGTCTGCATAGACTTTGTAAAACCAATGGGAATGGTTGATTTTATTACGATAGGAACGTGCTTGTTTTGTCGGCGGATAGACTCAATACTCATCTCAACGGTTGAGGTATCGAACTTTCCTGAGGCAACATCATAGTTAGTGGGCGTCGCAATAATAACGATGTCTGCGTGTTGATACAGATTGTCATCGTGGTATTGGGCTTGAAGGTTCAGTGTTTTTTGAGATAGAAACGCCACGATGTCTTTATCATGTAAAGGCGAGTCAAAGTTTTGCAAACGCGTAATTTTTTCTTTATCGATATCATAAAGTGTCACGCAAGTATCAAGTTTTGGCTGCGCAAGCAAAATAGCATTGGATAAGCCCACGTAACCTGCGCCAATGACGACGATTTTTTTTATAGTAAAGGTCATAAGTCTTAATTTTCTCGATGAAACTAAAGGGTAGTGAGACAGTTTATCCCTAATAAATAGATGGGGATGCTGTATTGGCAGCCATAATACACCTTTATGATAAAAGCGTCTAAAAATCTGAATGAATGATTATCGTGCTTCATTACTAATGGTCTGGAATCAGCGCCAATGTCTCTGCCATATCCATAATTACCTGCCAATGCTTGGGTTCAAGCGGAATGACCGTTAACTGCTGGCAGCCTTTTCTAAGTAGTAACGAGTCCTCAAGTGTAGGAATGAATTTTAGCGCAGATAAGGGTAGTGTCTCTTTAAACGCTTGCTTAAAGGTCACATCAACCATGTACCAGCGCGGCGCATCCTTTGTCGCTATCGGATCATAATGTTTATGTTCAGGATGAAATTGGGTCGGATCAGGGTAACCTGCTTGAGTGATGGTCATGATACCAGCAACGCCAGATGGCTTGGCACTTGAATGATAAAAAAATACCTTATCGCCTATTCTCATCTCATCACGCATAAAATTGCGGGCGCGGTAATTGCGTACACCATCCCAGCCCTCTGTGCCCAAACGTTGTAAATCCTCAATACCAAAGAATTTTGGATTAGATTTCATCAGCCAATATGCCATACCTTTATCCTAATGTTTTTAGGTGTTCAATGATGCGCCGTTGTATAGGTTTTATCTATTATAATGATTATTGTATTAAGTCATGTCTACGTATTTTGCCTATCCGTTAGCCCTGTTGCTATTAACGTTTGTTAAGCATTATGTTGTACGTATGCAGGGTTTTTATGATCATCATAATGCTAAGACTTTTTGCTCACTGTCTTTTAATTGTTACAAGCGATAAATAAAGATATTCATAAAGACAGGGCTTTTATTTGAGCCGCATAGTCGTTATCCTAGCTCTATTTTTTGCGCATAGTCACAGTCTTTTATTGGTAAGTTTACCTTATGTCTTTATCTACAACCGAATCTACAACCGATTTTCATACAACGTCCTTTAGCGCTATCAATGCTGAGGCTCATATAGACGCCACAAGTATTCCTTTGGCGCTATACATTCATATCCCATGGTGCGTAAAAAAATGTCCTTATTGCGATTTTAACTCACATGAGCTGGGCGAAAACGTGCAGCTGTCTATGTATGAAGAATATGTAGACGCGTTGTTGCTTGACGCGCAAACACAGCAGCTACTTGCTCAAGGACGCCAGATAACCTCCATATTTATCGGTGGTGGCACGCCATCATTATTGCCAATTGAGCAGTATGAGCGCTTATTTGCTGGTTTACGAATCTGCTTTAATTTTTCTGATGATATTGAGATTACGATGGAGGCCAATCCTGGTACATTGGAGCATGCACCATTTGCAGAGTATCTCAAAGTGGGCATCAATCGCTTATCAATTGGCGTACAGAGCTTTGCTGCTGACAAACTCCAGACACTAGGACGTATTCATGATCCCGCGCAGGCATTCTCTGCTATTCAGGCGGCACGCGCCGCAGGCTTTGAGCGAATAAATGTAGACTTGATGCATGGATTGCCACAGCAATCGGTACAGGAGGCGTTGCATGATATTCAAACAGCGCATGATGCTGGCGCAACGCACCTCTCTTGGTATCAATTAACGATTGAGCCAAATACGGTATTCTACCGCAGTCAGCCTATCTTGCCTGATGAAGATAACTTGGCAGATATTGAGGAGGCAGGGCAGGCTTTGCTACAAAATTTAGGCTACGACAATTATGAGGTATCGGCATGGGCAGGTGGGTCAGATAAGCTGTGTCGACATAACATGAATTATTGGCAGTTCGGTGATTATCTGGCGATTGGCGCAGGCGCGCACGGTAAAATAACTATCAATGCGGATGCAGCAGATAACGGGGCATCAAGTTTATCTAAAAATAAGGAGACGCGCTTAACAGCAGGTATTTATCGCTTTAGTAAATCACGCGCGCCAAAAGACTATATGACTTATAAGGATGCACCAAAAATGATTAATTGGCAGCCCATTGCAACTGATGAGCTTACTAGCGAGTTTATGCTTAATGCACTACGCATACATGATGGGGTCGTATGGTCATCATTTGAGGCGCGAACGGGGCTTAGTTATCAGAGTATAGCGTTGCAAATAGAGAAGCTGATTGAACAAGGTCTACTAATGGATAATCCTAAACGTTTACAACCAACGGCTGTGGGAAGGCGGTATTTAAATCAGATATTACGCGCGTTTTTATAATCAACCTTGAGTGCAAAGTTAATAAGGACTTAAGCGTAGTGAGCATGACTCATTGTTGGCTATCATATGGCAATAAAAAAGACTTACCAAATGGTAAGCCCTTTTAAAAAACCTAATTCTTAAAAATTAGATTTTGTCTTGTACGTTTGCTGCGCCACCAGTAACAGCATTACCTGCACTTGATACGTCTTGGCCTAAACCTTTAAACGTATTGCAACCAGTTAATACAAACATAGCAGTCAAAGATGCGATAATTACTTTTTTCATAGTGAGCTCCTCATAAAAATTAGTTTATAAAATTTAGATTTTTCTTTGAACGCTTTCAGCGCCGTCAGAGATGCCTTCACCAGCTCTATTTACGTCTTGACCGAAACCCTTAAAAGTGTTGCAGCCAGTAAGTACAACCATAGCGGTCAAAGATGCGATAATTACTTTTTTCATAGTAAATCCCTCTAAAAAAATGAATGAAATAAAGACGATCCTACTGGATAATCCATTTAAATGTCGTTTGTCAGTTATTAAGATAAAACTGCGAAATCGTAATTCTAGATAAACGGGGTTTGAATGTCGATCCAATGCTACTAAATAGTGTTGATATCCGCTACGGCTATAATAGAGAAAGTTAAAATCAATGCCCAGTATCAAAATGTAATTATTGATAATAAACTGTAACTTTTGATTACGTAGATTATCATCAAACGCTTATTTTTTATTCGTAACTAAAATTATTATTTATGGAAACTTTATGACTATTCATATTGTGCTAGTTGCACCAAAAATGCCAAGCAATACTGGCAATGTTATTCGTTTATGTGCCAATAGTGGCGCGCAGCTGCATCTGGTGCAGCCATTAGGCTTTGAGCTCGATGATAAGAAGTTACGCCGTGCAGGATTGGATTATCACGAGTACGCGCGCCTGCAAGTGCACAAAGACTGGTCGGCAGCAAAGCAGGCATTACTTGAGTCAGAGTGTAAAATAATAACGGCGTTGACGACAAAGCTTAGTAAACCGTTTTACGAGTATGATTTTGCGGCGCAAGCAGATACCAAAACGGAGTCAGCAGTGTCACCTAACGTAGCGTTATTGTTTGGCTCTGAGACAGCAGGTCTGCCCGATGACAT
>JARIAA010000239.1 GCA_029264635.1 Psychrobacter sp.
GCCAATATGGCCGTACAAGCGTCCCTAACAGGTCATCTAGTGCTGTCAACGTTGCATACCAACGATGCACCCAGCTCAATCACGCGCTTGCATGATTTAGGGATTCAGCCGTTTTTGACGTCAGCCACGATATTGGGCGTGATGGCACAGCGCCTTTTACGCACGTTATGCCCGCATTGTAAGCACGCGCTTGAGGTCACGCCAGATAGCGAGATGGCTATTCAGTGGCAAGAGCTGGTGCAACCTTGGCGCGCGCCAGTGCCTGCACAAATTTATGTCGCGCAGGGCTGTGAGCACTGTCGCCATACGGGTTATCAAGGCCGTGTCGGTCTCTACGAAATCATGCCATTATCCAATGAGCTAAAAAAGCTAGTCGCCGCCGATGCCAATTTAGACGCACTCAAACAGCAAGCCTACCGCGAAGGCGTGCAGCCACTACGTCTATCAGGAGCGAAGCGCATCAGTGAAGGGGTGACGACCATAGAAGAGGTAATGCGAGTCGTGCCTGTAAACTAACTATTTTTTGACATTAAGAAAAGGGTTCTAAAGTGCTGATATGGATTGCTCTTTATGTTGGTCTTTGCCTATTCTATAAATGGCTTATCTCTCCTGCTATTCTCGATAGGTTAAGCTTTTGGGACTGGACGCCAGAGCAAAATAAACTCTATATTTTGCTCTGCTGGTTATTCTCAACCTTTGTATTTATATATGGTGTATTTAATCGTACCTTTCGTGATGCCTTTTTATTAGACTACTTATTTAAATAAATATAGAATTGGTCCACTTTAAAACCCATGTAGTGCTGCTAGAATGCGTTTTTTAAAATATAAGTTTTGCCGCCTCTATTTGCATAGACACAGCAGGCAAATAAAATTTTACTAGTAGCACGGCGATATTGGCGTATGGATTTTATTTCGAACTTACTATAGAGCTGATCTCAAATAAAGAGCTACCATTATCAGAACGTACGGTTGGTATAAAAGCCTAACGCTCCCAGCGTACATTTTGACGAATAACTTTTGCAGGCGTGCCTGCGATCATGCAGTTTGGCGTCTCAATGGGTTTGTTGACAAAAGCGCCTGCTGCAATGATGCAGCCGCTAGCGATAGTAACGTTTTTAGAAATGGTCACATTAGCAGCGATCCAAATCTTATCTCCTAAAATGATATCGGAATGGGCATTATTCAGACGCGCATTAGACTCGATATCATAAACCTTGTGGACGTCGGTCGCTCGAATCTCAATACCGCGCGATATCATACAATCTTTACCGATGGTCACGCTTTTGTCGCGCGCCAAAATATAGCAGTCAATTGCGGTAGTACGCGCGCCAATATAAATGCGCAAGTGGTTGCCGACGATTAATAATTGTCCAGAAAATTTGACCTGTTCTGCGATGGTGATTTGATTATGGCTGCCATTGATATCGATTTTTAGCTTATTAAATTGTCCATGTTCACCGATAGTAATGTGATTGTCATGACCCTTACGAATGGTAATAACTGAATGACCAATGATACGAGCATCTTTAGCAATATTGATATGATTGTCGTGCCCGTTGTCATGCAATAAGAATCGTTGCTTATACAGATACTTAGGTAACCAAGCCTGTATCATAGGTGAGAGGGTAACTGTTTTTTTACGATTCATAATGACAGGGCTTGTAAAAGGTGGATACAGGACAGGATTTTTTAGTCATACATAACAATAATTGTCGATAGCGTCGTTTAATACCGTTATTTCATATTAGCGCTAAAGACCGTTTACTATACGATCTTTAGCATAAATATACCCTACATCATAAATATAGCCAATCTAAATGACGCTCATAACTATAAAGGTCGTCTACCTTGTGCAACGCACTTGAAAAAAGCGCTAGCTAGAGCAATTAATAGTAGACGCATGCAAATGTTTCATCTAAATACTTTGCACCTAAATTATCTAAAAAACCACCATAAAGAGATTGTTTATGTTTACTGATAGTCACTGCCATCTTAATCGTTTGGACTTAACGAAATATGATGGTCAATTATCTGGCGCCATTGCTGCTATGAAAGAGGCGAATGTCACCCGTGCGATGGCGATTATGTGTGATTTTGCTGAATACAATGAGATTGCCAATATCGTTAACACTTATAATGACGAAACCTTAAATTTAGGGATGAGCGTGGGTATTCATCCTTGTGAAGATAGTAGCGTACTGCAATCAGCGACAGTTGAGCGCTTGATAGCAGCTGCTGATGCTGAGCACGTCTGGGCAATAGGCGAGACGGGGCTGGACTATTACTGGTCGACAGAAAATAAAAAAGAGCAGCAAGCCAGCCTTGCGCGCCATATTCATGCAAGCCAACGCTTAAAAAAACCGCTGGTCGTACATATGCGTGATGCTAAAGAGGATACGATCGATATCTTAAAGGCAGAAGGGGCTGAGCATGGTATTATCCACTGTTTTACCGAGGAATGGGAAACCGCCAAACGTGCGCTTGATTTAGGGTTTTATATCTCATTTTCAGGTATTGTCAGCTTTAAGAGTGCACAAAATATCAAAGAGGCGGCGCACAACATGCCCAGAGACAGGATACTTATCGAAACGGACAGTCCGTATCTAGCACCAGTACCCAAACGTGGCCGTCCTAATGAGCCTGCATATGTTCCTTATGTCGCCAGTTGTATTGCTGATATGTATGGCTGTAGTAGCAAAGAGGTTGGGGCATTAACTGCAAAAAACTTCGAAAATTTACTAGCGCAATATCATTAAAATCGTTATGCTATGACTTGTCAGTCATTTATTAGACAGTCGGATTGCTATGCATCTAGCTCCTATTTATCTAAGTGTAAGCATATGATTATCAATAACTATTACGCAAGCATAAGTATAAGCATAGTATAGTCACTATGTATTAAACTATTATCGCCATGAGAACATATGCTTAGTATAGTGAGGTTTTAGGAGAGTTTATGAGTCGTCAACATCAGTTCAAAGCGCGGGAAGAAAATATATTAGCGATGGCTGAGCAATTGCTGCTTGAGTCAGGCGATGGTGATATCACCTTAGACAGCCTAGCTGATCAATTGGATTTGGCTAAAGGGACGCTGTATAAGCATTTTTCGAGCAAAGATGAGCTGTATCTGCGTATTATCATTCGTTATGAAGAACAGCTATTTGAGATCAACCGTATTGATGACTGCCCCTCAGCAGGGATTGCGCGTATGATATTTCAGCAGCTGCTCAATCCGCAAAAAGCCATGCTGCTCAATCAAATAGAAGAGCGCCTTGCCGCCTCGGTGACCGGTCTCAATCGTCTATTTGGTGAGTTGTACGACATTCGCCGCCAACGCATGAAGCGCTTGCTTGATATTATCAGTATTTATCTAAAAGATCAGCAAAGCAGTCTGAGCACTCGCGATTATTTGTCGTCCATCTGGGCGATGGGTCAAGGTGGGGCGGGGCTATTGAACTCCAGTTTTTATCAGCGTTATTTAGGTCGCCGTGATACTTTGCGTTATGTCTTTGTGCAGCAAATGCTTGAATTGCCCAGTCATTACCCAGCAGATGAGACGGATCATGATGTACTAGATGAGGACATGCAAGAGTTGGTTGAGCAGATTGATACTGAGTCAGAAGAACATCGCAACACCACTTACTGATAAACGACTTAGGTTGCTGATCATTACCTCTTCTTTCCATTTTGCATATTATATGAACGCTAATAGGTGCAATATGTTGACCACTGCCAAGACTTCCCGCTCAGTGGTCGCGCATACTTTTTGTCTGACAAACAGTATGCTACTTATTTTGAATAATGATACCGTTACAAGATGCCGTTCTTATTCTTGTCATCATAGGTATATTCAAAAAAATTATATTCAAAAAAATCATCTTCAAAAAATATATTTGCCAAAAAATCAGCGTCTAAAAAATTCCTCTCAACTGCAAGCTGATGGGACTTCACCTGCGAAGTTGATATTGCAGGGCACCGCTCATTCGCAGGTCGGTTTTACCCTAGTCGAAATCATGGTCGTCATGGTCATTTTATCTATATTCGCTGGCATGATTGCGGTGTCGGTTGGTAGTAGTGAGTCTAGAAAAAATCGTGCGTTTTACGAGCATCTGACAGATTCATTAAGCTATGTCAGATTATTGTCAGCTGAACGTATGCAGCCAATGGGGCTAAGCTTGCAAGCAGATAAACAAGGTCAGGTAACGCCCATCATCATGAGTTTATCAAATCCTTATATGGGTTATCAGACCTCATCATTAGCCCAAAGTAACGGCGATAGTTCGCCTAAAAACGCTATGGAGTTATCTGCCGACTTGTCGGGTCTATCAGGTGCTAATCGCGATAACCTACCAACGCCAAGTTGGAAGCTTGAGCCGGAAGTTACTCTGCCACAAATGCCCGCTGGGGTGAGCTTAAGTATTCAAAGTCTAGAGGCGAGTAATACATCAAAGCCTGAGTCCACCCAAATTTTGCAACCTTGGTTCATTGGACAAGCTGTGCCGCAAGTATTATGGTTTGGTACGGGGCAGGCAACTCCTGTCACAATTGAGGTGCGTCATCAGTCGCGCTTGGTGGGAGAGGTCATCACTATTATGCCCGACGGTAGTATAGCGATAGGACAGGGACGCTAGCAGATGAGGCAAAGCCCGCCAACAATTATAAAGCGTCGCGCTTATCAAATCCCACTATTGAAGCGTGAGGGTGGGTTTACCTTGATTGAGGTAATGGTGGCGCTTTCGATATTGGCCGTGGTTGCAGTGGCCGCAAGTCGTGCCAGTAGTGCATATTTAAGCTCGGTTGAGGTACTACGTACGCGCACGCTTGCACACTTTGTGGCACAAAACGCTGCGGCTGATTTGCGAATTCAAGAAACATGGTTGACCGCCAATAGCACGCAAACAATAGATGCTCAAGGCCGCGCGTGGCAAGTAGCCATGAGCGTTAATAATACTTTAACGCCTGCGTTAAAACAGGTAAATATCAGTGTTGCCCCCATCGTTGATGGGCAAGTGCGCTCAGCTGTGACAGATATCAACGTGATACTAGGCAGTGCAGAACAAGACGTCGGTAGTTTAGATTTGGGTCGCCTAAATCCCAGCGGAGGTAATCCGTGAGGCAGCAGCGCGGTTTTACCTTACTTGAGCTCATGGTAGCGATGGCGATATTTGCGATGCTGGCGGTCGCAGGGTGGCAGGTGTTTGATGGGGTCAACCGCGCTCGCGAACGGGCACAGCTCCAGGCCGATAAACTGGCCGTCTTGCAGTATGCCTACTTGCAATTGCAACAAGATATGGGTCAAGTCATCGCTTATCAAGCGCCCTCTGCGCAAAATGGTGGCGCAAACGGATCCAATCTGAACGCTACTACCAATGGCAACGCTAACAATAACACTACTAGCGAACAAGATGCCATCACTGCTGAACCTTTTATGCGTTTGACGGGTGAGCAGCTCAGCTTTGTGCGTTTTGCTAATCCTGATCCGCGTTATCAGACCAGTCCAAGCTTACAGCGTGTCGACTATATTTTTGCAGACGAGCGCCTTATCCGTCGACAATATAACAACGTCGAAGGTGGGTCTGATAGCGTGAGCTTAGATACGGTGCTTCTTAACGGTGTCACAGCAGGGCGCTGGCAGGCCTACTTACCTGAGGCGAGTCATACTTTCCCTAATACAAATAACACATCTGGCAATAAAGTTGGCAGCAATGAGAATAGTAATAATTCTGCAATTGAGGAGGTAGCGACTGTCTTACTTCCTAAAGGCGTGGGTATGAGTTTTACTTATCAAGATATGCCAATTATGTGGCAATGGGCGCTCGCGCCGCAAGCGATAGCGCCTATTACTAAAGGTGACAACGCTAAAATTCCTACTAACAATAATGGTGCTGGCAGCAATAACGATAATCCTAATAACGCTAATGGTAACGCAAATAACGAGACAGCTACCTACTCTGATGACAGGCAAAATGATCAATAATAGGGCGCGATTATGACCATGACAGCAGACTCCCAGCGCGGCGTGGCATTATTGACCATCTTGCTTTTGGTCGTGAGTATTACCGTAGTCGCAGGTGCGATGCTTGCCAGTCAAAAAGTTGCTATCCGCCGCAGTGGTCTCTTGTTTAATCAGAATCAACTACTACAAGATATCGAGGCCGGTCAGCAGTTGGCCATGACTATTATTCGTGCTGACGATAAGCTAAATAATACCGATAGCGCGCAAGACATTTGGGCGCAGCCACTGCCGCCTTATACTTTAGGGATGCATAATATCACTATAGAGCTACGTGATGAGGCGGGCCGTTTTAATATCAATAATCTCTATCATGATGGCGAAGCTGACGCCGATGCACTAGCAGTGTTTGAGCGTTTATTAACTCAGCTAAATCTAGCGCCAGAGATTGCTATTGCAGTGCTTGATTGGCAAGATGTAGACAGCAAAATCTATAACGATGGCGGTGATGAGAGTGTGGTATATAACCAGCAAACCAGTAGTAGCGCCAATAAAACTCTGCCCAATCAGCCATTGGTTAGTATAGACCAGCTTCAAGAAGTACACGGGATAAGTGCTGAGACGTTGGCAGTCCTGCGACCTTACATTACTGCCGTGCCTTATTTTTTGCCCATTAATGTCAATACGGCAAGCCCTGTACTGCTCGCCGCGCTGATAGATGGTGTAAATCCTAAACAGATGCAAGCGTTTACGGATTTGCGCGCGCAACAAGTACTGGCATCTATTGATGACTTATGGCAATTGCCACCGTTTATGAGTATAAGCGCTGAAGGGCGACAAGGGTTTGAAGCGTTATTAGCAGTAGATAGTCAAGCATTTACGGCACTGATTACGGCGACAGACAGCAGCAATGTAGGGGCGCCGCGGCAACGTTTTGCAACGGTATTGATTAGTAAGATGGGTGCTGATAGCGATAAAAAGACGGATGGTAATAACAATGACATCAATAACGCTTCTAATAACAATGCTTCTAATAACAATGCCAATGCTTCTAACAATAATGCCAATGCTTCTAACAATAATGCCAATGACAACAATACAAATAAATCTAAAACCGTAACAGTAGTATCGCAGCGCTTATGGGCATTTCGTCCAAGCTTTTAATCAGCCTTTAATGCTTGCAAGCATCGTTGAGCTGATCGTCAGCGCTTATGCTATCAATCGATCAGGCGCGTCTCCTCGCTCGATTTCCAATTGTAAGCGCCATAAAACAGCATTTGCGCTTGACGGGTGCAGTTGTGCAGCATCAATTGCTTTTTCTCTTCAATCTCAGCCAAATCAACCTCATCATCATGATCTTCAGAATAGGTTAATTCGAGCCAATCAATGATCCAAGAAAAAAACATATTGACCCCAGCTTCGGCCAATAAGCGACGATCATAGGCATTGATATGTGCAAATGCAGGTTGTAGGACTAAATCTTCTCCCAAAATCTTTGCATGCATCTTTATTAGATGATTAATCGCCTTACGAACAGCCTCCGAGCCACCGAAGCGTTCACTTACTAAGAACTGCCAATAACGAGGTTTTGCGCTTACAGTTTGCAAAAACAGCTGGATACTCTTTGCAATTTGGCGATCAAAACTGCGTTTGCGCCCGATTTGTAAGCTGTCACTCAAAGTAGCAAGCGTACTGCCCAGCTCCTCAATCACCAAGGCTTGACCCAACGATTCCATGTCATCAAAATGACGATAAAACGCGGTTGGTACGACGCCAACTTCGCGGGTCACTTGCCTGAGGCTAATTGAGCTAAAGGATTGTCCAGTCATACAAAGGTCAAGTACCGCATTAAAAAATGCGCGCCGAGTTTGAAGTTTTTTCTGTTCGCGACTGCTCATAATATGTCAAAATTTACTTGTTGGATGTTTATCATACTCATTTCAACGTAAAAATACGAATGAAATACCCAGTTATCGTGCAGGCGAGACTAAATGAAACAGAGACGTAGGCTATAACACGCAAGTGATATTAAACCATTGTGCCCCAATGCCCTTGCAACTCCTGCGCCAATCGATAAGCTTCATGGTCATTCATGCCCGTAATAAAGTCCAAGATATTTAAAATATTATGATAAATATTATCGGATAATATTCTTTGATGCTCATCGAGATGCGGTTGCAATAAGCTTAGAAGGCGCTGCTGTTCAAACGGTTTTGGTGCGTCAGTAAGTGCTGTCCAAGCCAGTGGCATAAAGGCATCAAGAAGGCGATGCAGACATTGATTGGCCATCAGCTCCATGCGAACTTTGCTGGGATGGTTAAATATTTGTACGCGCGCCAACTGCTTAGCTTGGCTGATGCCATTTTGTACGGTTGCATCACAATGCGTAAACAGACTACCCGTTAGCGTTCCTGCCAGCATAGCATCGCTATTCGCTACAAAAGCATCCGTAACCGCATTGACCAGGCGCATCATTGCGCGTGCTCGCAGTGATGCTAGGTGCTGCCGAACGGACACGTGCGCTGGCAGATTCAGACTATTAGGGCGCTCTCCAATCAGCTCATAAAGTATGGCTGCAACCTCACTATAGCTCAGCATATTTAAATGAATACCGTCCTCTAAGTCTATCAGGGCATAGCAAATATCGTCTGCCGCTTCGAGTAGATAAGCTAGTGGATGCCGTGCAAAACCATCATGCTGCTGTGAGCGTGGCAAGTGCAAACTGTCAGCCAATTGTTCGAGCTGTGCAGCTTCACTATAAAAGCAGCCAAATTTTTGGATGTTGTTTGTGGGCAGGTTTTTATCCGTGTTTTGTTTACGGTCGCCATTCGTTAAGTTACTGTTTATTGAATGGCTGTGTGTTGCTAACCACGGGTATTTCATAAAAGCGCCCAACGTCGCGCAGGTTAAGCGCATGCCGCCTGCGTCTGGATGGTGCTCGTTACGCACTAATAAACGAAATCCTTGCGCATTACCTTCATACGCCAGCAAGTCCAATTGCTCATTAGTGCTCAAACCTTGCAGAATTGATTGACGATCAGGATGCGTAAACCAATCTCGTATAGCATACTCACCGGCATGACCAAAAGGGGGGTTACCAATATCGTGGGCAAGGCAGGCGGCTTGCACAATCACCCCGACGTCCGCTGGCGTCACGCCTGAGGGCAGGCCGCTACTTAATTTGTCATGCAGCTTTTCTGCTGCCATGATCCCTAATGAGCGCCCGATGCAGGAAACCTCCAGTGAATGGGTTAAACGGGTATGAATGCCAAGCTGATTGGTTAATGGATGAACTTGGGTTTTTTGATTGAGCTGACGAAAGGAGTGTGAAAATACCAAACGATCATAATCTTTATGAAAAGAGGAGCGCGCGCTATCCTGAATGGGCGCTTGTTTTATACTGCCTAAGCGCTGCGCGGTAAATAATTGCGCCCAGTGATCGGCTGGGGTGTCTGGCTTATTAACATGAGCGACCATAGTCTATATTCCCTTATAGTCCGTACAAAATAAAAGTGTCATGTATTTTATCTGGAGGCAAGGCGGATAAAAATTTTCTTGCTTGCTGTGCCTACGCAGACAGAGGCTACAAAAATTTCTATCCGCCTCGCCGTAACATTTTTAGAGTGAATTGACTATATTTATCATTATTTTTAAAGGTAGGCAGTCGTAAAATTTGAGATGTTTTTTCTTAACCAAACCCATTAACGCAGTATAATAAAAAAAAGCCAGCACAATGGCTGACTTTTGGTTGTTCTATACTAAGACTGTGTAAACAAAATATTAATTAAGCGTATCAAACCCTGTTTATACGTTAAAGCGAAAGTGCATCACATCGCCATCTTGTACGATATAGGTTTTGCCTTCTAGGCGAGATTTACCCGCCGCTGCTGCGCCTTTTTCGCCATTATATTCAATAAAGTCATCATAAGCGATGACTTCAGCACGAATGAAACCACGCTCAAAATCTGTATGGATAACGCCCGCAGCTTCAGGCGCAGTGGCACCGATTTTGACCGTCCAAGCGCGCACTTCTTTCACCCCAGCGGTGAAATATGTTTGCATATCTAACAGATCATAACCACCGCGAATCACTTGATCAAGACCAGCTTCCTCCATATCCATCTCAGCTAAGAAGTCTTTTTTATCGGCTTCATCCAGCTGGGCAATCTCAGACTCGATTTGATTGCATAAGGCAATAACGATTGAGTCGTCACCCGTCGCATAGTTGCGTACGGCGTCAAGATAAGGATTGTTCTCAAAACCATCTTCACTGACGTTAGCGATGTACATCGTGGGTTTTAAAGTGATTAAACCATAGCTTCTGATCAGTTTTTTCTCATCGTTATCCAAGTTAGCCGCCCGAGCCGCTTTACCTTCAGCAAGTAGGGGTTCGATCTTTTTGAACACATCAAGCATGGCCTGCGCATCTTTATCGCCGCCTTTGGCTTTTTTAGTCAAGTTAAGTACGGCGCGCTCAACGGCTTCAAGATCAGCGAGTGCCAGCTCAGTATTGATGGTTTCGATATCATCAATAGGGCTGACGCGCCCATCGACATGGACGACGTTGTCATCATCAAAGCAGCGTACTACGTGGGCAATGGCGTCAGTCTCACGGATATTGGCCAAAAACTGATTACCCATGCCTTCGCCTTTTGACGCACCAGCGACAAGGCCTGCAATATCAACGAATTCCATCGTCGTTGGCAATACACGTTCAGGATTAACAATGTTGGCCAATTTTTTTAGGCGTGGATCGGGTACGGGTACGATGCCCGTATTGGGATCTTTGGTACAAAATGGAAAATTTTCAGCGGCGATTCCCGCTTTGGTCAAGGCATTAAATAAGGTGGACTTACCGACGTTTGGTAGGCCGACGATGCCGCAGTTAAAACCCATAATGGTCTCTCAATCAATTGGTATAATTAGGATATGGTAAATAAAATCGGCGCTATTGTAGCAAAGTTTAGCTGTTAGCGGGCGGATAGATATGCTAATTTCTTAATAAGGCATTGATAAATAATGCGCATTGAGGCAAAAACATGAAAAGCTTGAGCGATAAAGAAGCGGTATGGATGACATTGTCAGAGCTGTTTGTTGACCACGACATTAATCATGAACAGATAGCTAATCAAATTGGCCATTTTTCTATCAGTGAAGTAGAGCACATTTTATTTTACGAAGTCGCACCTGTTCTGTAATCAGGTAACCATAATATTATGACTTCATTAGCATTCAATTAAACTGGAGTGGAGATAGGAGACCCAAACACACTGTACTTTCAGTAGGCTAAACCTAATCCTCCAAGAGACCTACCCACTGTTCAGCTTTGGCTGTTCTAAGTTGCACCTAGGTTTGGATGGCCACTTCAGGAGTCAGATGAGAATCCCCCAACACCACCCCCCGTGGAAGACC
>JARIAA010000256.1 GCA_029264635.1 Psychrobacter sp.
GCTGGAGCTGACCCAGCAGTGGCGCAATATGGATTATGTTTTTGTGGCAGTCGGCGGCGGCGGTCTTATCTCAGGTGTGGCGGCGTTCTTAGGAGAAGTTGCCCCGCATGTCAAAGTCATCGCGGTAGAGCCTGAGCAATCGGCCTGCCTAAAAGCAGCATTAGAGACAGGCGAGCGCGTCAAGCTTGAGCAAGTTGGACTCTTCGTCGACGGGGTGGCTGTCGCGCAAATTGGTGAGCTGCCGTTTGAGGTGATTCGCACCCAAAAGCGCGATGGCTCGGGCGCTATCGTTGAGCCTGAGGTGGTCACTTGCACCAATGATGAGGTCTGCGCCGCTATCAAAGATGTGTTTGAGGAGAATCGTAGCATCGTTGAGCCGGCAGGCGCGCTCTCAATTGCTGGTATGAAAAAGTATATCAATACGCATAGCTTGCAAGGCAAAAACTGCGTGGGTATCATTTGCGGCGCTAATATGAACTTTGACCGTCTGCGCTATATCACTGAGCGTACCGAGATTGGTGAGAAAAAAGAAGCCATCTTTGCGGTGACTATCCCCGAGCAAACCGGGGCATTTTTAAACTTCTGCCGCAGCTTGCAAGGGCGTAATATTACCGAGTTTAACTATCGTGCCGACAATCAACAATCGCCTGACTCCATGGAGCCTGCCGCAATCTTTGTCGGTATTGCCCTAAAAGAGGGCGATAAAGAGCGACAAACCATTAGCGAACAATTGGCAAAAGATGGCTATACCGCGTCTGATTTGACCGATGATGATATTGCCAAATCGCATATTCGCCATCTGATTGGAGGGCATGCGCATGTCGACAATGAGCAATTATTAAAGGTCGTTTTCCCTGAGCGTCCAGGCGCACTTTTGACCTTTTTAGAAAAGCTCGGCGATGATTTTAATATTACTTTGTTTCATTATCGCAATCATGGCGCGGCTGAAGGTCGGGTCTTAGTGGGCTTGCAAGCCTCTGATAGCAACTCACGCCAACTGCAAGATGCCCTACTCGATATCGGCTATGACTGCACCATGCTCAATGACAATATTGGCTATCAGTTGTTTTTGAAATAGCAATTGATATAGACGATCATGGCAGTTTTTAAGCGCTTGAAAAACTGCTATGGATGAGTTAATAGTGAGTATCGTAGGCTCACTTTAAAACCGACACAGTGCGACTGGGATAAATTATTTTACTAGCTATCCCCTCTTTTAATTCCTAAAAAAAACACCATTATTATCTTACTTTATTGATATCTATGAGGTTTTGATGAGTAAACACAACAAAAACCACAATCAGCCGAGCCACAGTCAACCAGACATCGCGCGTATGCGCTTGGACAAATGGTTATGGGCCGCGCGATTTTATCGTACCCGCACCCTTGCCAAATAAGCCATCGAAAGTGGGCGCGTACACTATGCTGGTAGCCGAGTGAAAACCAGTAAAGAGATTGCCATCGGCGATGAGATACAAATTCGCCAAGGCTCAGCCACTGCTATGACTGAAAAGACAGTCATTGTTGAAGCGTTATCTGCACAGCGTGGCAATGCGACTGCAGCGCAAGTCTTATATTCAGAAACGGAAGAAAGCGAAGAGCGACGCGATTATTATGCCGAACAGCGTAAACTTGCCAACCTTGCTCGTCCTGATAACAAACCTAATAAAAAAGAGCGTCGTGACTTACAGCGTTTTAAAAGTAATCAAGACTGACTATATAGCCTTATCTCAGGATTTGGCTTTCAGACTTGCCATTTCTACTATTAACCGTTACGCTGCCCCACTCATACGACATACCACATAATCTCGAGTAAGCAGGCTAGGAATAAACAATCCTAATTACTTTTTATCTTTACTCACTATCCATTAACATGCTAAAGGCACATCATTGACGTTGCTTTTTTATCACATGTTTTTATTGTTATAAGAGGTCATATTATGCAGATTAAAGCTTCTGCGCCATCATCTGTTTTATTGGTTTGTTTGGGTAATATTTGTCGATCTCCAACCGCTGAAGAGATTTTCCGCCAGCAAGCCGCCATTGCAGGACTCGACATAAAGGTAGACTCTGCTGGTACAGGTGATTGGCATATTGGTCATGCTCCTGACGTACGCTCGCAGCGCCATGCTAAGAGTCATTGTTACAATATTAGTAAACTAGTCGCGCGCCAAGTCGATGATGAGGATTTTCGTAAATTCGATTTAATTCTTGCGATGGATGGTCAAAATCTTGCCGATCTGCAAGCTTTAAAAAACAGTATTAAAGATACATCAGACAAGCCACTAGCTAAACTGGCGTTATTTACTGAAGAGGATCCTACCTACGGCGGCGATGATGTGCCAGACCCTTATAAAGGCAATGGAGACGATTTTGAAGATGTTATCGAGCGTATTGAATCCAGTGCGCAGGCTTGGATTGAGAGCTGGAAAGCTATGTAAATAGCTTAGCTTGATAAATATCATGTTGATTGAATCATAGTCAGCTGATACCAAAACCTAAGTATTTTATCTGTTTTTATACAGCGTATCCCTTATAATAACGAGCGTATTAAGTCTTGCTCGTTATTTAACGAGCACTTTAATAGTACTCATCGATTTGCTTCATAGGTTGTTTTATGACTACAGCTTTGCCTTGTGATTCTGGCGCCCAATATGACTGCGCGTATGACTTGTCTCAAGCTAATACGATGGCGCTCGCTTGCGTAGCAGATACTGTAGTGACCTTTAGGGATGAGGGACAACTTTATAGCTTTATGGCAAGTTATGAAGAAAATAGTGACGCTAATTGCCCATTATTTGTGTTATCTGGTGGTAGCAATGTCCTATTACCGAAGCAGTTGCAGGCCATCGTGCTACGACCACACATGCGTGGTATTACCCTCACGGATCAAAATCAAGATTACGTTGATATCGAAGTCATGGCAGGCGAAAATTGGCATGACTTGGTTCTATATACAGTCAGTCAAGGCTGGTATGGGCTAGAGAACTTGGCATTGATTCCAGGGCTAACGGGCGCGGCGCCTGTGCAGAATATTGGCGCGTATGGCGTGCAGCTAGAAGACTGTTTACAGTATGTCCGCGCTTATCACTTACCGACTAAGACTTGGCATCGTCTGAGCGCCGCCGACTGCGAATTTGGTTATCGAGATAGCCTCTTTAAGCGCGCCCCTAACACCTGGCTCATTAGCCGTGTGGGTTTTCGTTTGCATACTGATGCCACAAAGGTCCTAGCCAGTTATGGTGATGTACAGAAGGTGGCGCAACGTTTTGCCGAGCAGCAAGGACGCCAGCAGCTAGCGCCTGTAGATGTTATGCATGCTATTATTGACATACGACAACAAAAACTTCCAGACCCAAAGCAACTACCCAATTGCGGTAGTTTTTTTCAAAACCCGATTATTAGCCAACGTCAATTTACCTCGTTGCAGACCGCTTATCCTGATATCGTAGGTTATCCCATGCAAGGAGCGATGGTGAAAGTCGCCGCAGGCTGGCTGATTGAGCAAGCAGGTTTAAAGGGCAGCGGTATCGAACCCATTATGACGCATCAGCAGCAAGCATTGGTACTGACCAATCATCGCCCTTATCAAGCGACTCAAGCTGACGTGATAGCCGCCCAAAATCATATCATTAACTGCATTTATAAAAAATTTGAAATCACTTTATCTCGTGAGCCTGTTTGGGTCAATAGTGATGCCACCGTTGGACATGGCGAACATGAGATCTAGGCGTTCATGGACGAATAAGCTGTCGCGGCACTATCTGCGCTCAGCTGAACGTGTCATTAAACTGTTTCGTATTATTAATATGCTTTTTTTACTGGGTTCTACCGTCATTATTTTAATCCTTATCAGTTTATTTACTCCCCTGTTTTCTCGCGCCGTTATTTATGTCTTTGTTCATTTACCGTTGCCCGCGCTGCCAGCTACTGCCGTAAATGCCCCTCCAACTGCCTATGTGGTATTGGGCGGCGGTCTGACTAATGATAACAATAATCAGATCATCCTAAATGGTTATAGTCTCAACCGTATACGTACGGTCGCTACTGCTTATCATGATTTGCCGCTACCTATCATCCTAAGCGGTGCTGAAGCGCCTTGGATGAGTCAATGGCTTATTGAGCATGGTATTGAGGAGCCGATCAGTGAAAATGCCAGCATGAATACTTGTGAAAATGCGCGTTTTACTGCCAAACGCGTTCCTTTGTATCATGTTTATCTTGTTACCGACACTTACCATATGGCACGCGCACGCAGGCAGTTTGCGTTAAATGGGATAAAAAGTAAGCCTATTAATGCGCCTTTACCAGTCAGACGAGATTGGATGGAACCTGCTCAAAATTTAAGTCATTCAAGACGTGCCGTCTACGAGATTGCTGCTTATCTACGCGATATTTTACGTCCTCAAGTAAACTGTCGCCGCGCAGAAGACGTCAGCACGCAGCAGCTACTGACCCCAAGAGGTAGTGCCGTCAAAACCTTTGACTGATAGTTATAGTGCCCATAGTAATAAGGTCGCTGTATAAATTTTGTCTGTATAGTTCATTCATGACACTTGCATTAAGTGTATAATAATAGAGAAGCTGCTAGCTAAGAGGTTTGCTATGCTCAGTATATTTTTATTAATTCCACTAAGCTTAATGCTATTTGTCGTAGCGATTTGGGCGGTGCGTTATGCCGTAAAATCCAATCAATTCGAAGATTTAGACAATGCATCACAGCGTATCATATTGGACGATCGTCAAGAACGTCGGCAGGTGATTCAGTCTCATGAACGAGTTGATACGGTTCAACAAAATGAGACACCCTCTGCTCAGGCTGATGTCGAAAGTATAAGTTTAAAAGATAATAAATCACTGGATAAGGTTGGCAACATAGATCCTGATCATAAAAAATAATAAAATTTTGAAAGCATCACATTTATTGATAATTTGTCGCTTTTATTATGAATAGCTTTACGATTGCTAACACAACATCTCTTGCAGCTTATCAGTTAATTTAGGAGTTGCTGCTTATGACCACAGCATTATTAGTTGCCGCATTATTAATGGGGTTTTTTGGTTCACCGCACTGTTTGGGTATGTGTGGCGGGCTGGTGACGGCATTTGGTTTGTCAATGAAGGACATAAGTCCTGCCAAGCGCCGTGGTTTAGTAGCCACCTATCACCTCGGACGTCTACTTAGCTACTCACTTTTAGGTTTGACAGCGGGCGTCATTGGTACAGCAGTATTAGAACCATTGATGACAAGCAATAGTATGCCGCGTATTCTTTTAGGATTGGTACTCGTACTAGTGGGTATCACGATGCTTGGCGCACCATTTTTGACCAAACTTGAGCGTTTTGGCATGCGTTTTTGGCAGTTTCTTGGGCCATTACGTCAAAAGGTATTTCCCCTGACTACCTTTCCACGTGCACTAACTGCTGGTCTCTTATGGGGATTTCTGCCTTGCGGACTCGTCTACGGGGCGCTGCTGATTGCAGTCGTTGCCCACAACCCTTTAGGGGGCGCAGCGCTGATGTTTGTCTTTGGTCTAGGTACCGTGCCGATGCTAGTTGCGACTCATGAGACGGTCAGCTGGATGCGAGACAAAATTGGCCGCTTCCGCCTGCGTCAGCTAAATGGTATGGTAATGGTGTTATCGGGAATGGCGGTTGTTTTTGTGCCCATAATAATGGTCAACATGCACGGCGGCCATGGCAGCGCTGCCCACATGGATCATGGTAGTTCTGCTACGATGATGTCTGAGACAAACGGATCTACTCATCATGATATGCAGATGGATCATAGCATGCACAATATGGATAACGGCTCTGAAAGTATGAACCACTCTCAATAGTTAAAATAAAAAAGCCCACAACGACATTGACGTTATGGGCTTTCTTCTAACGAGAATAGCTTTTAAATAGCAATCAAACTACTGTTGCCATTGCTCAAGGCTAAACTTAGTATCTAAATGCTTCTCTAACGCTGGTAGGTTAAAAGCGTCATCTTCACTTACAAAGCTGATGCTGATACCCGTTTGACCAGCACGCCCTGTACGGCCAATACGATGTACATAATCATCTGGCTGATCTGGCAAAGTATAGTTAATCACATGGCTGATGTCATCAACGTGAATACCACGCCCTGCCACATCGGTTGCAACCAAAATAGACGCATGACCGTCTTTAAAACGCTGTAAGTATTTTTCACGTTTTTGCTGAATCACATCGCCTGATAACATGACAATTTTATGAGCTTGACGTAGCTTATGATACAAACGCTTTACTTGATCTTTACGATTGGCAAAAACAATGACTTTTTCTACGGTATTATCAGTGATAATGCGCTGCAAAGCTTCTAGTTTTTGATCTTCTGTTAATAGGTAGAAATGCTGGTCGACCAGCTCGCTGGTTTTGTGTTCAGGTTCAATCTCAACAAACTGCGGCTCATGCAACCAGCGATAAGCTAGGTTCATGACATCTTGGTTAAAAGTGGCTGAAAATAGTAAGCTTTGACGATCTGTATTGGCTGGCATTCGGCCAACTAGGCGTTTGATATCAGGAATAAAACCCATATCAAGCATACGGTCGGCTTCATCTAGTACCAGTACTTCAACACGATCAAGATACACCATGCCTTTATTTACAAGATCAATTAAGCGCCCAGGTGTCGCAACCAAAATATCTACATACTGACGTTCAAGCTCATGTTGCTGAGTTTCATAATTGGTGCCACCCATGATGCAAACACTGTGTAGCTCAGTATATTTAGTTAAAGCGATACAATCATCAAAAATCTGCTGCGCAAGCTCACGTGTTGGTGCCATTATCACTGCGCGAGGCTCGCCCAAATGACGTATCTCTTCATTGCCAAAAGGACGTTTAAGCAAAGCTTCTATAATAGTAATCAAAAAAGTTGCCGTTTTGCCAGTACCAGTTTGTGCTTGTCCAATGGCGTCTTGGTGCGCAAGCGTATGCGGTAATATCTGAGCCTGAATAGGCGTTAACTCAGTAAAACCCAAATCCCTGATGGCTCGTAACGTTGATGCCAAAAGTGGTAGATCAGTAAATGTCGTGAAGTTACTCAAAAAATTATCCTTTTATATTGATAAATAGCAAACTCATAGCACACTTTAAAGTAGCCTTATGTGAAAAGTAGCTGAAACATGAAAGCGAATAGATAAATAGCAGCATTAATCTCGTGATTAAGCATAAAAAAGCCAAGCCAGAGCTAACTTTACTAACGTTGCTATATGCTCAACATTAATAAAAATAGCAGGCTTGACTCAGTAGTATATCAGTAGTTGGCAAATTCATTATGGCTAAACGCCGATAACGACTAAGTTGCTCAGTCTTCTACTTTTCTAACTTCTTCAGCTTGTAGACCTTTTTGGCCTTCCACCACATTGAATTCAACTTTTTCACCATCTTTTAAAGAACGATAGCCATCGCCTTGAATCGCACGGAAATGGACAAAAATATCCTCCCCACTATCACGTTGAATAAAGCCAAAGCCTTTTGAGTCATTAAACCACTTAACGATACCTTGCTCACGATCTGACATAATATTATTCCTAAAACACGCCTAGCCTCAAATTCCTTTGCAACATTGCATATAAACGAGGTCTAAGATTATAAAATAAGCATCTAAATCAACCTATTCAACCAGTATCACTTAAACACCATGAAGTAAAATTGCGTCTCAAAGTACTTACACTGATCAGACAATAAGGTTGTTTTTCAATATAAATGCCTGCATTTTAACGCAATTGCCAGCCATCCATATCGCTACGCTATCTATAACCATTTAAGAGGATCAAATAGCAGTAGCAATAAAATCGCAAGGCTTACTACTTAAAAATATCATAGCATGGGTTTTTAGTAACATAAAGTTATTTACCATGGTTTTTAGGGCACACGTAAGGCTTTTATGTAATTTTTTATAATGTCACAATTGAGCTAATGTGATAAGGTCTCATATTAGCTATATCACTCATTTCAAACGTAATACCATAGTGATTCTAACTTGTAGAGAAATTTATGAATGCTGTTTTTTACCTAGCAGCATTTTCATCTTCAAAGATAAGCGTATCAGATATGATGGATTCACCAATTAATACGTTCCAAACGCGCAAAATATTACTTGTCAACGGCCCTAATCTTAACTTATTGGGCAAGCGTGAGCCTGACATTTATGGTCATACCACACTTGCTGATATTGAAACGCGCTTAACGACACGAGCTGCAAGTTATCATATCGAGATTATTTGCATCCAATCCAATCATGAAGGACAGCTTGTTGATGAGATTCAGCATTATGGCCTGTTAGCCGATGCCCCATCTCAGGTAGATGCCATTATCGTTAATCCTGCCGCTTTTACTCATACCTCAGTTGCCCTTCGTGATGCGCTACTAGCTACGCAAAAGCCATTTATAGAAGTGCATTTGTCCAATGTTCATGCTCGTGAGCCTTTTCGCCAGCATTCTTATTTGAGTGATGTGGCAATCGGGGTTATATGTGGTTTAGGTCATTTAGGGTATCAGATGGCGCTTGATTATTGGTTAACCAATTTATACCAAATTGATTTAAACCGTGAAAATTACTAGGCAGTAACCGTTGAATGGTATAGTTATATGTCCAAATATAGATTTAAAAAGCGCTTATCCTAGTGCGCTTTTGTTATAAAGCATCTTTATTGGCTGAAAAATTGCAATAATACAACTTGCTCTTTACTCAGTCATTAATTTATAAGTAAAAACCAAAAAATCAATATACGGTGATATGAATGGCAAAATCGTCCGGAAAACGCTTTATGAAACTTGCTGGAATGACCGCAAGTATTGCAGGTAAAGCTGCGAAAAACTCTCTAAAGCACCTCTCTAGTGACGAAGAAAAACGTCTGCAAGCACGATCAGAGTTAATGCAAGATGTGGGGATACAAATCGCTGAGACCCTTGGTGAGATGAAAGGCGCTGTTATGAAAGTCGGTCAAATCGCCTCGCAGTATAAAGACGTGTTTCCACCAGAGGTTGCTACTGCGCTTGAGAAATTACAAAAAGATGCGCCGCCTATGCCATATGCGCAGATACGTATACAAGTAGAGCGCGAGCTAAAAGCCCCCATTAATGAGCTATTTACTGAATTTGAAGAAACTCCTTTTGCAGCGGCGTCTATCGGCCAAGTGCACAAAGCCACCCTGCCCTCTGGTCAAAAAGTCGTCGTCAAATTCCAGTATCCTGATGTTGATGAGAACTGCGACAGCGATCTAAAACAAGTGCGTATGGCTTTGAAAATTGCAGGCGTTCTCAATATGAGCCGTGATTTGCAAGATCAGCTGTTTAAGGAGATACGCCAAAGCTTACATGACGAGCTTGATTATATTAAAGAGGCACACAACTTACAGGTATTTGGGGCATTTCATGCTGGAGATGAGGGTCTTATTATCCCCAAGGTTATCAGTAGCCACTCGTCAAAACGGGTTTTAACGTTGACCCAGGAGATGGGCGAGACGTTGGCAGTCGCATCGACATGGGATAACGATATCAAACAAAAAATAGCACAGCGCTTGTTCCATTTTACCGCAGGTCAATTGTTTGGCTTGTATCGGATGCACTGCGATCCACACCCAGGTAACTTCGCTTTTCGAAGCGATGGTAGCGTCGTCGCTTATGATTTTGGCGGTGTGCGTAGTTATAGTGACAGTGAAGTACAACTGTTTCGTCGATTTGCCCGACATGCGATAAAAGGCGATGTAACTGCGCTTGAGCAAGATTTGATTGCATTAGGTGTACGCCGCGAGGATGATAAAAATATTCCAGGCGAATTTTATGAAACTTGGCTTGCCATTGGACTTAAGTCTTTATCTATCATGCCTTATCAAGAGGGCGCTTTTGATTTTGCCAAAAGTCAGGTGCATCATGAAGCCATTGCTAAGATGCGTACTTCTTTAAAGTATTTTGGTCAGTTTCAACCTTCTGCTGTAACGATGATGCTTGATCGCACCGTATCAGGACAATATTGGAACTTGGTGAATCTTGGCGTCAAGATTGATCTATCACCATTGGTTTATGAGTACGTAGAAGTGTAGAAGAATAAGAAACGTCGAGCACTAATGACAACTAAACATGCAGCGCATGGCCGCAGCGATCGCAAAACTCTGCTCCGACTGCATGACCAAATTTTCCACAATTTGGACAAGCAATCGGACTTAGCTGTGGACGCATATTACGTGCCAGCTCAGCGGTAAAAATACCAGTCGGCACCGCTATGATCGCGTAACCTGTAATCATCACCATCGATGCAATCGCTTGACCGATTGGCGTCTTTGGTGACATATCGCCATAGCCAGTTGTCGTTACCGTCACTACTGCCCAATAAATAGATACCGGTATGCTAGTAAAGCCGTTTTCTGTCCCTTCGACCACATAAATAATAGAACCAAAAATGGTGACCAGTAGCACAAGCGATAAGAAGAATACCGTAATCTTTTGCTGGCTGGTTTTAAGTGCAGAGGCCAAAAACCCTGCTTGCTGCATATAAGCTTTTAGTTTGAGGACACGAAACACACGCAAAATACGCAAGATACGTATTACTAGCAAATACTGCACGCCTACGAATATTAGGCTCAAATAGCTTGGTAATACTGATAATAAGTCCACTATCCCAAAAAAACTAAAGACATAACGAAAGCGATTGGGCGCTGAAAACAGCCTTAAAGCATACTCAATCGTAAATAAAATAGTAAAGAACCATTCTGCATAAAAAAACAGTGTGCCATATTGCAAGCGTATATAGAGCACACTATCCAGCATCACGACGGCAACACTGGTCAAAATCGCAATCAACAACACAATATCGAAAAGCTTACCCAAACGGGTATCTGTGCCTTCAATAATAACGTGGATGCGGTTACGCAAATGAGTAATGGCTTCGGCGGTTGGTTGCTTCATAGAATCAGCGGCTTCATAAAATCAATGGTTTGATAGCATCCCATGATTTAAAGTATAGTAGATAAGCGTAAATCGGTCAAAATACGCAAAATTGGTTTATAATATTGCACACTTATAATGGTGAACTTATAGTTGTCAAACTCACATATAGGTTGCAACAGTGTAGCAAAAAACCGCTCTTAACAACATAAAAATTGCTTACGCCACTGTTTAGTCTGTCGCACTATGACGCATATGAATCCTTATTACTAATATAGTTTTCAAAATACTTAACAATTAATCATCTATTTTTTATCAAGAAAAACCACTTAAATGCTATTGTAAATAATATATCAGATGGCATAAGTTACCTTCGGCACAATATCAAAAACAGATAACATTTAAGGATATAACATGGCAGGTCATTCAAAATGGGCAAATATTAAACATCGTAAAGCTCGTCAGGATGCGGTAAAAGGTAAAATATTTACCAAAATTATTCGTGAAATTGTTTCTGCTGCCAAGCAAGGCGACCCCGACCCTGATAAAAACCCACGCCTGCGTGCCGTCATCGAAAAAGCACTGTCCGTTAATATGACGCGAGATACTATCAATCGTGCCGTTGCTCGTGGTACTGGTGGCGGTGACAATGACAACATGGAAGAAGTGAGCTACGAGGGGTATGGCATTGGTGGTGTCGCTGTACTGGTAGAAACCATGACAGATAACCTTAACCGTACGGTCAGTGAAGTGCGTCATGCTTTTACCAAAAACGACGGCAATCTTGGCACCTCAGGCTCAGTCGCTTATCTGTTTACGAAGCGCGGTGAGATCACCTTTAACGATGTAAGCTTAGAAGACAAAGTCATGCTGGCCGCCCTAGACGCATGCGCGATCGATATCGAAAACGACGGCGAGTCATTACTGGTCATTACCGAAGTGGACAGTTTTGGACAAGTTCAAGACGCCCTTAATGCCGCAGGTTTGGTCTCTGACAATGCTGAGGTTACTATGGCACCCGCTACCAGTGCCGAGATTGATAATGTCGATGACGCGCTAAAAGTGATGAAAATGATCGACATGCTAGAAGATATTGATGATGTACAAGAGGTTTATAGTAATGTGAACTTTTCAGATAGTGTTATGGCTCAGCTCGAGCAGTGACTCTTATCTGTCATCGTCTGCAAAAAAGCCAAACGTTTTAAGCGTTTGGCTTTTTAATGCGTCTTACAATATCTCATAAAGACTTATCTTAAATCAAAATTGACACCCAACTCCTTCAAGCGTGAGTAAATACGCTTTTTTATCCAGCCCGCCTGTATAACCACCCAGCTTACCATCGCTGGCAATCACTCGATGACAAGGAATGATGATGCTAAATGGATTTTTGCCATTTGCATTAGCTACAGCGCGAAAGCTTTTAGGATTACCGACACGCTGTGCGAGGGTGGCATAGCTAATCGTTTCTCCATGATTAATATCTTGTAAAGCACGCCATACCTGTTGCTGAAACTGGGTTCCTAACGAGATATCTAATGATAAATCAAAACTATCACGCTTGCCATCAGTGTACTCATCAAGCTGAGCGATAGCCGCTAATAGTAACGACTGAGTTGCATCTTGATGACTTAACTCGTTCTTATCTATAAAACTGAAGTCATCATCACAAAGCTTATAATGCTTTTTTAACTTGGCGGATGATTTAGACTCACGCCATGAATGATTTTTTGGTAGCCAGTTAACTTCAGTAAGCTGAGGCGTATTATTCGCCCCCGCATTAGCCATTAAAATCAGCTGATGTTGACCCAAATTCGTTATAGTGACTATCATAGTAACTATCATTGTGACCTCCCACTGAGTGTTGCTGAGATGAAGCTGAGTTGATGAAACTGTTAACTCTCATCCGTATCGAACAATGCGGCGACAAACTGCTTTGGACTAAAGGCACGTAGATCATCAATGGATTCACCGACTCCGATATAACGTATAGGGACATCCGTGGTTTCAGCGATATTAAATACGACACCACCTTTGGCAGTACCATCTAGCTTAGTAATCGTAATACCAGTTAATGGTACGACTTTGTTAAACAACTCTACTTGATTAATCGCATTTTGACCAGTACCAGCATCAAGCACAATCATTCCTTCATGCGGGGCACTTGGATCCGCTTTACGCATGACACGTACAACTTTTTCAAGCTCTGCCATCAAATGCGTTTTGTTCTGCAAACGTCCAGCGGTATCTGCTATCAGGACATCGATATTTTTAGCCTTAGCCGATTGCATGGCATCAAAGATAACCGAGGCACTGTCTGATCCGTGACCTTGGGCCACCACCGGAATGTCATTACGCTCACCCCAAATCTGTAGTTGTTCCGTCGCAGCCGCACGAAAAGTATCGCCAGCAGCCAACATGACCGACTTGCCCTCACCTTGTAAGCGCTTGGCAAGTTTACCAATAGTTGTCGTTTTGCCAACACCGTTGACACCCACAACCAAGATAACAAAAGGTTTTTTGCTAGTATCGATGACCAATGGCGCAACTTTTGGCGCTAAGATATCAACCAACTCGCTTTGCAGTGCTTTATACAATGAATGCGCATAAATGAGGTCGCCACGCGCTGTCTGTTCGGTTAAACTTTTGATAATGCGGTTGGTGGCACTTACCCCAATGTCAGCGACGAGTAATTGATCTTCCACCTCTTCTAATAGCTCATCATCAATCTCTTTACCACAGATAAGGATACTTACCATTCCTTCGGCAAGGTTTTTACGCGACTTGCTCAGTCCTGATTTCATTCGATTGAACCAGCTGCCCTTTTGGCGACTTTGCGTCTCTTCCTCTTGCGGCACCTCCTTTTGGCTTATGTCATTACTCTTCACTGCTTGAGGTGTGCTCGAAGGTGTCTGCCGCGTAGGATGGCTTGATGGGCTTATATTTTTAGCGCTGATGCTTGTATCAATATTAGTAGCTTTAGCTTCAGTCGTTTGAGATTTATTAGTTGTTTGAGACTTACTGCTAGTGTTGTCAATCCACTGCTCTTGTAAGGGCATTTGTGGTATGGCAGCAGGAATAACTTTATTATCAGTTTTGGTATTGTTTGCGCTATCGGCGCTTGTGCGTTGAGCTTCAGGCGTTACAATCGGCGCACCTAGCGCAATGTGCTCTGAAGCATTGGCACCTACTTCTGTTTTTGTCGCCTCTTTGTCTTTTTGCGTAACATTTTTTTTAGATGTGTTAGGTACAGACGCGTCAATTTCAGAGCCATCAATAATAGCTACCGATTGCGCTGGTAGACTGGGTAAGGTAATATCATCGTCATCTACATCATCATCGCCATCGAGATTAATGACCACACGGTTGGCATTATTTGGATTATTCATAAGCTTGCCCTAAAAGTTATCAATGTAAGAGTCATGCCAAAACATCAAACATGCCCTAATATTATGAAAATGAAAGCGGGTTTTTATCCTAGTTTAGCATAGTTCAAGAGCCGCTCAGTACTGACCGTGGTAATCAATACTAAAGTCATCACAGACGTATAAGAGAGTTTGGTTAAGGTTTAGACACAAAAGTCTGACTTTGGTTAAGATGTTTTTCGCTACAGTCTATTTATGCTTGTCTGCTCTGAGCAATCCTTCTACCTTTTGGATTTTTAATCATTAAATAGGAACAGATATGTTGATACAGACATCTTTATCAAAATCGATACGCTCACTTACCTATAAATATCTATTAAATAATCTAAAATTGTATCGTCATAATAATGTTAATAACTGTTCTATCTATAAAAAGGCCCTGAGCCTAAGTTTGTCCATGATAGTAGCGCTGCTGTCTTTTTCGACCACAGGCTGTACCACTCTCGAAGCACTAGAACCAACGGCGGCTCTAATCAATGATTTAAAAAAGATTTTATAACTGCTCTTATCGTTAGCAGCGCAGCTGCACGGCTTTACTTAATTTATTATATTAACAATACTTCTAAAATAGTGCTCTCTTTATATTTTTATAAATACTAGGATCCAGTATGTCATCAATAATAACTCACCTAAGCGGCCTAAAATCTGTCACGACGGTTGCTTTCAAAGCCATTGTCAATGTTGGCTTTACTGTAGCGATTACCCTATTGGCATTATCAGCCGTAGGTTGTAGTACGACACAAGAATTCAAACCAACAGCCAGCGTCATCGTTGGTGGACAAAAATCCATATAATACGTTGTACTTATCTGTTGAGTGCTCAGTGTTTTTTGTCACTTTTAGTCCGTCTCTATTATTCATTGTTTTATAAGTAGAAAACCTTATGCCCTTATCTTTACCCTTACCTGCGTTGTCATTACGTGTTGCCTGCACTTTGGCGCTTGCTACTACCTTAGCTGCCTGTCAAACCAGCAACTTTAAACAAATGGCTACACCTGACACAGTAGTTACTAAGCCTGCCCCCGCCGCAAGTTCGGATTTGGCTATCGATATGTCCGGGCGCCATGAATATCAATTAGAAAATGGGCTAAAAATAATCGTTAAAGAGGATCACCGTGCGCCAGTAGCAATGACGCAGATCTGGTATCGGGTCGGTTCAGCGGATGAGCCGTTGAATAAGGGCGGTATCTCCCATTTGCTTGAGCATATGATGTTCAAAGGCACAACAAACGTGTCAAGTGATGACTATGAACGCCTGATTGCTAAATTTGGCGGCGTTAATAATGCTTTTACTAGCTACGATTACACAGGCTACTATGAGCTGTTTCCAGCTAATCGGATGCCACTGGCTTTAGAATTAGAAGCAGATCGCATGACCAATTTGGTTTTTGATGAGCAAGCGTTTGTCAAAGAGCATCAAGTGGTGATGGAAGAGCGCCGCCAACGTACCGATGACAACCCACTTGCCAAAGCTTATGAATCGTTTCGATTATTGGCCTTGCCCAACAGTCCTAAAGGCGAATCCGTCATCGGGCCTATGAGTGAGCTTGAATCCATCAAACTGGCAGAGTTAAAAGAGTGGTACAAGACATGGTATGCCCCTAATAATGCAACCTTAGTGATCGTCGGTGACGTCGAGCCAAAAGAAGTTCTCGCACAAGTCAAACGCTACTTTGGTGATCTGCCTGCTGGCAAACTACCTACGCGCCCTGCGGTCAAGCAGCAAGGCTTTCGTGGTTATCAACAAGTTGACTCTGAGCAGGCCGTACAAGTGCCTGTATTATTGATGGGTTATAATGTCCCTAGTCTATCGACCGTTGGCGCGGCCAATGAAAAGCAAGCTTACGCGCTATCACTGGCTCAAGACGTCTTAGATGGTGGTCTATCAGCGCGCCTAGAAAGCCGTCTCATACGTAAGCAAGGTTTACTTACCAGCGTCGGTACATCTTATGACTTGCTAGATCGCGGTGATGGACTATTTTTGATACAAGCAACCCCGCGTGAAGGCGTAAGCTTAACGCAAGCACAAGAAGCCATTACGGCTGAGATTAATAAGCTGGCGACTGACCCTATCAACGCCGATGAAATCGAGCGTGCCAAGACTAATACGGTTACAGGCTTGGTATATGCACAGGACAGTATGGAAGGCCAAGCACGAATAATAGGCTCGCTACAATCTATTGGGCTTGATGATAGACTGCTTGCAAATTTGCCCGCCAAGCTTGATAGTGTAAGCGTTGCTGATATTCAAGCGGCTAGTAAAAAGTATCTTGTAAAGGATAATCTGACCGTCATGCACATCGTACCGCCTAAAGAAAAAATGGATAAAGCTATCGCAAGTAAAGCAAAGTAAACGATGAATAATCGGTGCCTAACATTCAGTATTTAGAATAAAGCTTTAATATTTGCCCTAGTTTTACCTTTCCTTAAAAAGCCCTTTATATAGTAGATTCACTTTGAAACTAAGTCAGTGTGACTAGGATGGATTTTTCGTCGCTGCTTTGAGAGCAGCAAGCTAAAAAATTGATTTTAGTCGCATGTGGCGATTGTAGACATGAGCGTATCTATTTTATTTCGAACTGACTATAAGAACATTGATAAGAAGAATGATATGACGCAAAAAATTTTTATATCACTGCCAAAAAAAATGTCACCATCTAACCACTCAGGCCAGGCCAAATCCTATCTCACTGCTAGTATCTTGTTAGGGTTGGTAGCGTTTGTTACTCCAGCTTATGCAGATGCAGTCGGTACTGAAGAATCTCGTGAGCCTACTGCCGCAGTCGATGCAAATGCACCCATAGCTGCACTGTCTACGCTTACCAGTCTGAACAACGTTAAACCGTTACAAATGATTGTACCTACAATTGAACACTTTAAAACCTCAGCAGGCGTGCCCGTATCGTTTGTACGAGCAACGACCTTACCGATAGTCGATATTGATCTACGTTTTAATGCTGGCAGTGCGCGTGACGGTACTATCCGTGCAAACGGTTTTGGTATTGCCAATATGACTGCCACGATGCTCACGCAAGGCACTAAAAGCTTAAGCGAAGATGACTTTACGCGAGCGGTTGAGACATTAGGGATTAATTTAAATAGCAGCGCCTATAAAGATATGTTTATCGTCTCGTTACGTAGCTTATCCGATGATAACCATCTGCTACCAGCCGTTGATTTGATGACGCAAATGCTGACGCAGCCAAATTTTGATCCCTCCATTTTAGCGCGTAACAAAGCACGTCTATTGGTCGGTCTGCAACAGCAAAAACAAGATCCTAATAGCCTTGCCAGTCTTGCTTTTGATAAGACCTTATATGGCACCCATCCCTATGCTCATCCTTCATCAGGTACGCTTGAGACTGTGCCGAGCATCGAGAAAAAAGATCTAACCGACTTTCAAAATCGCTACCTTGTTGCTGCCAATGCTTCACTGGCGATAACTGGTAACTTAAGCTTAGATGAAGCTAAAAAGCTTGCTGACGACATTACCGTTAATTTACCGATGGGCACAAAAGCGGCTATTTTACCTGAGCCCAAACCTCTAACAAAAGCGCAGCATATCCATATCCCCTTTCCAAGCACCCAAACCACTGTACTAATGGGACAATTGGGCAATAAGCGTGCCACTGATCCTGAGGCTCAGCAGCAGCAAACCAACTTTGCGGTAGGTAATGAGGTATTAGCAGGAAGTAATTTCAATGCCCGACTCATGACTGAAGTTCGTCAAAACCTAGGTTATACCTATGGTATATCAGGTTCTATGAATCCTATGCTGACTCGCGGTCCTTATCAGATAGGTTTTTCGACCCGCAATGACAAAGCACGTGATGCTATTGATGCAAGTCTTGCAGTCATTGATGATACTTTAGGTAGCGGTATTAGCAATCATGAGATGCGTCTAACTACAGACAATATGAAAAATAGCTTTCCAATGGGTTTTGCCAGTAACGCGGGGATTAATGGCTTACTAGGGATGATGAATTTTTATCAGCTGCCCGATAGCTACCTGACAGATTATATGACGCGTATTGATAAAGTAAAGCTATCAGAGGTCAATCAGACCTTACGTAACACCCTTGAGCCAGACAAATTCTTAATTGTAACCGTCGGACAGGACGACCCTTGGACAACCAAAGAGATGCATGATAAGTAGGGCATCTTCTCCATTCAACCAATAGACTACAAGCCTGAGTGCCGGATATTTAATCCGTAACCGTTATCGCCACATCATAACTCAAGCGCTCAGGCTTATAAGTTGCCCCGTTATAAGCCAATCGGATGACATGCTTATCATAAGATATCACTTTATAATCACCGTTGGCGAAGTCATGCAAGGTTGGGACAATGAGTAACGCTTCTATTTGTCGGTTGTCGACATCAACATAAAGCCGCTGTCCTGTATTAAGATATAAAAAATAGTCACAGTGGTCATTAACCATCACTTCAGCGACACGCTTGATATCGTTATGACCCATATCTTTTTGCAGCAGTTTAGGGCAAATATCGGCGCGCTCAGCGGCAAGCCTTGCATAAGAATTGGTAATGTTATCTTCGATATCGTTAATCTCAAGCTTATTTTGCTCGGTTAATGACGCCTCCATCTGTGTTTCTTTTGGACTGTATGAATGACTAATAAGCAGTAATAGGGTAGCAATGACAATCAGTGCCAGCCTTAGCTTATTTGATTTGGAAGCCATCATATCGCTTATGTTAAATTTACGTACCCTTGCTATGATTAACCAAAAACTCTTCATAAATCCCGCTTTCATCAAATAGTGTCGCTTTGCCTTAAAACAAAAATTAAAAATTTGCAGACAATTATTTGCTATCGTTAAAATACAGTTTTGGATAATACATCTGATTTATCATCATTAATAGTTATTACTATCAGTCAGTAAAACACATTTAATCGTATCAAAAAATTTTACCTGTAATCACTGATCGATAAATTTTAGCTTATGTTAATGTGTGGATGGTCTCAATCTAGTAACGGCATGCTGAGCTGCTACTGGCGTGATTAAAACCCCATTTTCGATATCCTTGCGTATCTAAATGAATGGCACCTGTTGCATACAGACCTAAACCAAAATTATAAGATTGACCTTGGTATTGCCAAAACTGACATAGTCCATCATGCAAGTTGCTCATGAGCCATAAATTGTTGTCATATTCAGGTACCCAGATGTCCATAGCGCCTGCCGTCATGTGCTTACTATTATTCGCACCACCTGCGCAGCCATTAAGTTCTGGGCTACGATAGACTGAACGTATTTTACTACTGGCTGGCAAAATGCCCTGATTTTTTAAATGACTATAAAGCCGTAATGTAGGTACAATGTTTGACCACAGCTCTTGCGGTGGAAGCTGATAAGGCTCGTAACCGCATTTGTCCCAACTTCGCGCGGTAGTCAACAACTCTTCAAGTGGCGGGACGTTTCTGGCACCAATTTGTGAGCCTAGATAACGTTGATAATTCGCCACTTCTTGAGCACGAAAACGGTTGCTATTCAACCAACTATGAAAGTCCATCTCAACCATAGCGTTATAAGTGCCATAAGTATTATTGGCAGTATTATATTGCGGATTATAAGTTACATTTTCGTAGCTTGAGGTATTAGAGTTTGGCCTGCGTACATTGGCGCGTACCCGTTTACTCTCTTCTATGGATAGTCTTGCATCAAACTCATATTCACGCTGTTTTTGGTCAATTAAGCCTTGCATACTATCGCCGCTGATAGCACTAGGAGCAGGAGCAATGTAAACGTTTTTACTGTTATCATTGCCTTGGCGAACTTGGATACGACGTTCGCTGCTGTCATTTAAAATTGCTGTATGACCAACAACGCTACTCACACAGACCGTAAAAATAGCGATAGGTTTTATAATTGATGTCATATAATATTTCAAAGTTGTAAAATGAAAAGAGGTTTGACGCATTGAACAATCGAGCTTAGGATATACAAGCTCGTGGTAGGATTTATGCGCATTTTTACTTATGTTGATCATGTAGACAGATTTCATTAAAAACATTTTATCGATACTATCAAATTTTAAGCGGGCAAGCTAAACTATTGTCTCTCATGACAGCCAATACGTTCATTATTAACATTTATCCTCATTTTTTTTATGATTAAGTTACTTTATTGCTGAAAAATCACAGTATTGTTGTTAATTTCTAGAATAGCTAAATAGTCAAGAGAGTATCAAGTCTAAATAAAATTAATGACTTTTTTACCTTATATGACTCAAGACGTACCTTTTTTCGTATCAAACTTACTTTAAGCGCTTTTTTACTTGCCTTTAATAATTTTTTTGTAAAGAGGCGTATGTAAAAACTTTTTTAAATCCCTTTCTTGCTTATAGTCGCTTTTACTTATGTCTTTTAATCCACAATATCGTTTTTCGCGCCAAAGCCATCATTTCGGACAACAGAACGAAAGAACAATCTGGCAGAATATTCATATAGACCCCTGGTTAACGGTGTTATTGCTGTTAATCTGCTGTATTGGTTTGACTATCTTGTATAGTGCGTCAACTCAAGATGTCGATATGGTTATCCGCCAAATAATAAGATATGGTGTCGCTTTTATAGTCATGTTCATTATGGCGCAAGTCCCACCCAGTATATACCGCACTTTTACCCCAGTCTTTTACGCTTTGGGATTGATACTGCTTGTGCTGGTCGATATTATTGGTGAAGTACGGATGGGCGCCCAGCGTTGGATCAACTTACCAGGATTTGGTAGTGTGCAACCCTCCGAGTTTATGAAGCTTGGCATGCCAATGATGTGTGCGTGGTTTCTCTCCAAACGTGACCTGCCACCCTCATTATTGAGTGTGGTAATCACTTTAGGTATTATTATCGTACCAGTTCTATTGATAGCTAAAGAGCCTGATTTGGGCACTTCACTACTTGTTGCAGCGAGTGGGCTCTTTGTACTGTTTTTAGCAGGGCTTTCA
>JARIAA010000272.1 GCA_029264635.1 Psychrobacter sp.
GCCAATTACAAAGGGAATCTCTTTAGTCTCAATTGAATCACCAACTTCAACATCATAAGTAAGATGCACCCGAGGCGCGCGTACCTTTGCGAGTCTTTTTTGCACACTGTCTTGCTTTGCCATAATAAGTTACCTCAGCAATTGCTAGTCTTAACGTAATATACTAAATGGATCAGTAGATTTGGCATTGCTGCTTTTAGGAGATGATTGTTTAACCGGTTGTTTAACAGGCTTCGATTTTGGTACTGGTCGTATATTTGGTTTTACAATTACTTTTCTTTTAGATGGTGCAGCTTGTGTTTTTTTCTGAACGGATGGACGAGTTTGAGCTCTAGTTTTGCTCTTCGCTTTAGCTGCTCTAGGCTTTACAACAGGAGCCACTGGTTTTGGTAGAGACTCATCATAATTAAAGCCGTAAACTTCACCGTATATTTTGCTAAGCGCGTATTGATAGTCTTCTAGAAAATCTGCCTCTAAATCCTCCGTTAAATAGTCCGATTGCAGCTGGCTTTTAGAGACAATCGCACTGCTATTTAGCAATATTCTTTTGAGATTTTCAGTACTGTGTCCTGAGCTGATCGCTTCACTTGCTGCATATAAAGCGTAGGCATGATAGCCATGGTTGTAATAAATCTCTGACAAAATCTCCCATGCCAAAGAATCATTTGGATTAAGCGACAGTCTTTGATTTAAGTCCTTGATTAGCTCATGAAGTGGCAAAGATTTTACATCCGTATTTTTAAGCGTTGCATATTGATTAATAATGCTCGAATCTGCATCTTTTTCTTGTATGACAAGCTCACTATGCGCAGTACTTACTGCTAAACCCGTCATCAGTAGAGCCACCAAAATAGTTCTAGATCGTTTAATGCTATCGCTAATATATTTTTTAATACTGGTCATCGTGAATCGGCGCTCGCTATTATTAGTATGAGATTGATAAATTTATCTACTCTCTAATGGTTCAATCAGAAGCATTAACTAAGGTTGTCATCTTAGTCAAGGTATCTTTAAATCTAGCCTTATCACTGCGACTCATGACAGTATTATCATGATATGAGCCGATGTTACTCTGCGTTATTTTGACAGCTGATAACATCGCAATTTGCCGAGCTTCGATAAGCTGGTCGTTAAGACCAAGCGCTTCGTTAGATGCTCTTAATGCCCGTGCATAGCGCTTTGACTCATAGTTACTTTTTGCCATCATTAGCCAATCTTCGGCAGAGAGTTGACGGTTGATCTGTGCTTTTGTCGTGTCGAATAAATACACAAATGAAGGGGCACTTAGTTGACTTATAGGTGTCGCCTTATTCGTAACGACAGTCGTACTTGACACATGGTCAACCTTCTTTTTAGCGCCCATTCCACAGCCTGTGAGTAGCAAAAAGCTACTTAACGCTACTGCTGACAAACCTAAAGTATTAGTCTGAATACGTCCGATATAATCCATAAGCGAGCCGTCATCATAAATATAGTGAACAGTATGGCTGTTAATATTTACCTAATTATAAACAAATATCAACCATCTACTAGGTAGATTATACATATACCTGACAATATTTCAATAAAATTGTCTACTTAATGAAATAAATATTTAATAAGCTCTTATTAATATTTTATTATTTACGACAACACATATACTTATACTGTTTTTTGAAGATTTAATATGCAAAAACTACCTTATTTATTAAATATTTCCTATAGATAGTAGTATTTTTTATTGACTCCTTACGAAAGACTATTAGCTAGTTATTTTTTTATTCATACTAAAGTTTATTATTTATTTAACAAATTTAGACGATTGTTTGCCAATAACCAATACGCCAATGTAGTTACATATCCTGTTCGTTGACGCCAAGTTAACTTCTCACGCCCAAAAATAATGACAAAATATTAAAACTTAATGACAAGACGAAAAAAAGCCAGCAAACAGTCAATGTTGCTGGCCTTTTCTTTATGCTGATTTGTGATTCTAGTTGACAATGATGCTATATAATTTGGCGAAGATACTGGTGCAGTTATTTAAACGCCTAAGTAGTTATTAAAGCCCAATGTCACCACCACACTGGATCATCACTCGCCAGCGTCTCTAACAATTTTCTAGAACGTTTAACCTCCACTTTATCGGCAGAGAGCTCTGCAATAAACCGTGACGGCTGATCAAAGTAACCTGAATAACTGGCAAAATAATCAGGCGCGGTTAAATACAGTCTGTTCTTGGCGCGACTACAAGCCACATAAAACAGCTTGCGCTCCTCTTCTAATTCCTCAAAGTCATCCAATGAGCGATAATGCGGTGTCATACCATCGACCAATGAATTGACAAAGACAACTGGCCATTCAAGCCCTTTGGCACTATGGATGGTCGAGATGATCACCTTATCGTTATCATCATGCTCTGGTTTATCCATGGTAGCGATAGAATCATTAGGCGGATCAAGCGCTAGATTTTCTAAAAAATTATCCATACTATTATGTTCCATCGCTAAATTTTTGAGCACACGAAAGTCTTCACTACGCTCTCGCCAATTTTCCTCGACCGTTTTTAAAATAGGAATATAAAACTCAAGAATTAGCTCAATAATGGTTTCGATAGACTCTGCCTGACTGGCATTGGTCAAAGTAGTATGCAAAGGTTTAAGCTGAGGGCTTTTTTTGGTAAACGCGGGTAATAGCAGCGGCTCAAAAGAATTGGCATCCGTGTTAATCGCTTGGGTTAAGCGCGTAGCAGTGACTGCCCCTACCCCTTTGAACAAAGTTAAAATACGATGCCAAGCAATCGTATCATTTGGGTTATAAAGGATTTTGACAAATGCCAGTACATCTTTAACATGACGCCTTTCAATAAACTTAATACCCCCTACTACGATAAACGGAATATGACGCTCCATAAACTCAAGCTGTATATAGTTGGACTGAAAAGAGGTTCGGCATAATACGGCAAAGTCATTAAAATCATACTCTGACTTTAATTCTATAATTTTATCTGCGATATATTTTGCTTCTTTTGTCTCGTCGCTTGCACGGCTAAAAACTGGCTTGTCGCCCATTATAGTAGCGTTTGAATACAGCTGTTTTTGATAGCCTAACGTGATTTGTGCCGACAAAGCATTGATATAATTCAAAATTGCAGGCGTACTGCGATAGTTTTGCTCAAGTTTAATCAGACTCGCTTCGGGATAGGTCTTACCAAACAGCAGAATATTTTCGTAATTGGCACCGCGAAAGGCATAAATGCTTTGATTGTCATCACCCACGACCATTAAGGATACAGAAGGAGGCGCGCACATTAGATCTATCAGCTGCTTTTGCGGAATATTAGTGTCTTGATATTCATCAACCATAATATAGCGATAGGTACTTTGTAGCTGCTCACGAAACTTATCGTTAGTCTTTAAATGACGGACGACTTGGCTAATAATATCGTCAAAATCGTATAAATGATTGGCACGTTTATAGTCGTGAAAATCGACAGCCAACTGTTCGATAATAGGAATATAAATAGCGATATCAGGATAGCTGTCTTCAATCAAATTTCGAATAGGAATTCGTCGGTTTCTAGACGTTGAAAATAGGGTTTGCAAAGTCTTTTTGCGTGGGAAAGCTTGTTTTTTAGTTTGCGCTGGGTACTTTTTTTCTTTGTAAATCAGATCAATGGCATCCTCGCTATCCCCTGTATCTAAAATAGTAAATTTTGGATTGATACCAAGCAGCCCTGAGTATTGCCGCAGCAGCCTATGACAAAACGAGTGAAAAGTACCACTAGTGATATCATTTAGCGCTTTACTTGTGGGCAAGATATCTTTAAATAACTCATCGTCAGATAGGGTATTAACAAGTAGCGTCTTGGCGCGGCTTTTGATCTCATCTGCCGCTTTACGGGTAAAGGTTAATAGCAAGATACTTTTTGGTGACACACCGTTTTCTAATAGATAACTTGTACGATAAGTCAGCGTTTTGGTCTTACCAGAACCTGCCCCAGCGATGACCAACACCTTGCCATCAATCGTAGTTGCTGCTAGCAATTGATTGGGGTTAAGTTCGCTAGCATAATCGATTTTTAACCTTAAATCTGCCCGCAGACGCTCGTTTAGTACTTTATCGTTGGCATCGATTAAGTTTGCTTCTAGCTTTTCAATCGCCTGCTTAAGACGCGTAAGCTTGGGCTTAATGTCCATAAAATTCTGCGGGTATTTATAGCGGCGCGTATCAAAAATCGTAGTCGTCATCGTGAAATATTGCCTTTCTTATTAAGTAAAAACGGTCTATTCAAAAATGGTACTGTTTAATGAATATCTTGCCATCACTTTTGACACCCTATAAAAAAACCTGTCACTACTTCTCATAAGGCTTTGCAACACTATGAGAGTGGGTGACAGGTTATAAGAATAGGTTAGCGTTTAAGAGCCTTTCGTTTAACTTGGGCTATCTAGCTAGGCTAAATATTAACGTCCCAAAACTGCACGCGGGTCAATGGGATTACCATTTAAGCGTACTTGAAATTCTAACGCTACTTGATCGGTCTGCCCACTATTGCCCATACTAGCGATACGTTGGCCGCGTTGTACGACTTCACCTTCTTTTACAAGTAGCTGGCTATTATGTGCGTAAGCGGTAATATAATTGTCACTATGACGAATCATAATAAGATTGCCGTACTCCGTCAAACCATCACCTGAATAAAGTACGGTTCCAGTTTGGCTAGCAAGCACAGGATCGCCTTGTTTACCCGCAAACACATACCCATGTTGCCTGATGAAGCATCAAAATTACGGATCACTTGGTTACGAGTAGGATAATCATAACCTGCGGTCGAATTGGCAGTCACCTCATAAACAGGGTTAGAGCCAGTTGGAGGTGGTGGTGTGTACTGCGGCTGCGGTGTTGTTGGCGTAGGCGCACTGTTATAGTTGTTATTATAACTGTTGTTGTTAACGGGCCGTTTAGGCGCATTTTGCTCACCGTACCAAAGCTTGAGCCATTGACCACTATAGATAGTATACTTACTGTCAAGACCATTAAGTGCGCCAATTTGGCGATAGTTTAAACGATAGCGCGAAGCAATCTGGCTGACAGTATCGCCACGCTTTACGAGGTAATAATTGGGTACACCTTGATTATTGGTGATGATCTTGGGCGCCGATTGTGAAGAGTTTTGATAGGTCGGCTTAGTTGCACAGCCTGTCATCGCAACCGCCAGCGAGCCAATTAAGGCGGCGGTCGCCAGCTGCGACCCAGAAATAAACTTTTTCATACAAGGTTTCCTATTCTTTATATTACTCACGATTATCGTGCTTTACCTTTACAGTTTATAAGGTGTTACCGCTGCTATTATAACCATAATATGTCGCTATTTATAGAAACGGCTTTTTAATAACAAAAATGAAAATATGAGAAGCTTATAATGATAAAGCAGCAAACTTACTAAGCGCCGTAGTCGGTGTATGATGCAGACGCACAGGCGACAAGCTAATGTATCCTGCTGTGACCGCTTGATCATCTGTCCAAACAACCAAGTGCTCATTATTGTCTGCTACAGGCTGCTTTACAGGCTCAGTGCAGTCTGCACTTGTAGGCATAGATTTGTTTATAGAAGCCTTATTTATAGTATGGAGAGAGGCGTCAACATAGTCTGCATTTTGCGAGTGCTGAGATTTTTTTAGGGACAGCCAATAGGTATCACGGCCACGTGGATCGACCATCTGATGTACAGGACGCGCAAGCAGACTATGGCCTAGACGTGTAATTTTTCGTCCTGCGATATCCGCAGCTTTATCTACGTGAGGAATATTAACGTTCAGTACATGATAGGGCAACCGCTTCATCTCTTCTAGTAGAGCCGTTTCAGTTAATAGCTTCGCGATCTCTGCTGCAGCTATTTGATAGTGATCGCTCCCCTCTCCTTTCATTTTACCGCCCACTAATGAGGTTGCAATCGCTGGTACACCGAACAGCTGAGCGGTCAACGCTGCCCCAAAAGTGCCTGAGAACATAACGTCTTGGCCTAAATTTGCCCCTGAATTGATTCCTGTAATCACACAATCGAACGTGATATCTGAGTATATCTGATGCAAGGCAAGATAAATACAATCAGCAGGTGAACCATTCACCGCGATAAATCCAGACGGCAGCTCATGAGTGTACAAAGGCTGAGAGATATGAAGCGAGCTTGCACTACCGCTCTGCTCTGAGGCAGGTGCGACGACCATAACGTCACCTATGTGAGAAAGTGCTTGGTGTAGCGCCAGCAATCCTGGCGCATATATACCGTCGTCATTACTGATTAAAAACTTCATATAGTCTCAATACAATCTTATTATTAAATAGTTTAACCACAATTATCTAATCCGTAGTTATCCAACCTATAATCACATTACTTGGCTGACCAACTTATATAAAAGGGCTATATAGTCTTGCAGGCGATTATACCTTAACAGTAGACAATCATAAACTAATGCTTAACTTATCACTCTAAAATCAAGTATAATCAATTAGTTGCAATCGCCTTAGTTAGTGTATGAGAATATTATCAATATGATCATGTTTGCTTTGATACTGATAAGCCATTATGAGATAGTCAACAAGTGGTTGATTTTTCGTTACATCAGGCAACAACATATAACAATAGACAGTTAACTATTAAGGATAAGGTAACCTAAAAGCGGATGCTACGGATATGTTGCTATTACATGCCCTCAGGTCACAAGACATCTACACATAACCTAATATTTCATGTGACTTTTGTTTTTTTTCCCATTACCATAACACCATTAAATAACGCAAAGCGAGTGTGATACCGAATGAAGAATCAATCGATATTATCTATGATTTCTATGACGACTAAAACTGTTTCAAAAATGGCTTCAAAAGCTGGTATGATTGGATTGATGGGCTCTGCTGCTCTGTTCGCGCAAACGTCCAATGCCGCTGATAATGTGTCTACTATTCCTCTTGATATGTCAGGTGTCAGTGTTACCAAACATGAAATTGCTGTTATGCAGGTGCTCTCTGAGATCTGCCCGCCGATGTTAAATAAGAAACAAAAACAACGCTTTTATAAATCTTATAACATACAGCTTCATCAACTTATGCCTACTTTGGAAGATCCTAAAGCTGCCATACAATATTTATCGACACAGCAAGATTATCGCCAGATTTTACAAAGTATTAGGAGTTGGACGCTTGGATTTTCCAAACAGGACAACAAAGCCCTTTGCGAAGACTTAGCCAATGCAGAATATTGATAATTCGCTTACCTAGAAGGCGATGAAGAGCTATAGATAAAATGGCCATAGTAAAGCGCCTAAGAAATAATAACAATGCCCTTTGCCTAGGTATTTTATTGAAAAAAAGCTTGTAACCCTTTAATTAAAATAAAAAATTATAGGGTTACAAGCTTTTTTGCATCAGAATCTTATGGATGTATTGAGCTCATAGTGCTTATCCATGAACCCTGAATAAGCGCTATAAAAAAGATGCACTAGCGACTACTTCAGCGCTTTATTAGGCTATTTATGTTAGCGTCATCGCCATTTTACTTTATTATATTTATTGTTTCCCCATCGGGTAGCATTTTGCTAAGATAAGGCCTTAATTTTATGTCCGTCGTCAGCTTTTTATACTTTTATGAGCAGGTTTGATGATAGATACATTAGGTTTCAGGATGTGGTGTAACAATATATGACAGTAAAGTTTGTAAAAATACAGCTCGTGCAGCTGCTAGTTGGTGTCAGTCTTTCTGTAAGTGCAGTGATGACAAACGCGGCTATTCAACCTCCAGAGATGGATAACACCGCTTATGTATTGATGGACTACAATACAGGCGAGATATTAGCGCAGAAGAATGCCAATCAACCTCTGCCACCAGCATCTCTCACTAAAATGATGACCAGTTACATCATTGAACAGCGTTTAAGCTCAGGTGACTTGACCGAAGATGAACCCGTGCTCATGAGTGAAAACGCATGGTGCCGTGGTAGCAGTAATCAGTCTTGTATGTATGTTCCTGTCAATAAGACTGCAAGCGTCATTGACATGCTACGCGGTATTATCATTCAGTCAGGTAATGACGCCTCAAAAGCTATGGCTGAGCATATTGCAGGTAGTGAATCTTCATTTGCTATATTGATGAACGAAGAAGCCAAAAAGCTGGGTATGGATAATACGCATTTTGTGAATGCCACAGGCATGCCCGATGAAGGTCATCAAGCATCCGCTTATGATTTAGCCAAACTTGCTCGCGCCATTATCAAAAATAGTGGTGATTATTACGATATCTATGCTGAAAAAGAATTCACTTACAACGGTATCACTCAGGGTAATCGCAACGCTCTGCTTGCTACTGATTCTACTGTCGATGGCTTAAAAACAGGTCATACTGATGCGGCAGGCTACTGTTTGGTTGCCTCCAGTAAACGCGATGATATGCGTCTGATTTCTGTCATCATGGGTACAGAGAGTCAACAAGCGCGTGCTGATCAATCAAGAGAGCTACTAAATTGGGGTTTTGGACACTTTACTACTGTGACCAAGGCACCTTCTGGTAAATTTGTCAGTAAGATACCTGTATGGTTTGGTGCCTCAGATGAGGTTGAGCTGGCAACTGGTGATGCCCTACAAATCTTGACTGATAAAACACAGAAGAATAAGATTACGACTGTAGTTGATATTCCTGATAGTGTAGAAGCACCTATCAAAAAAGGTCAACAAATCGGTAAAATGCTAGCCGTCATTGATGGAAAAGCAGTAGCTTCAGTTCCTATTGTGGCGACTAATGATATTGAGCAATCAGGATTCATGAGCCGTATGTGGCAGCATGTCGTACGCTGGGCACAAAACTTGTTCTAACGACAACCAGTCATGATGATTAAAAAATTTTAGAGAAGTAAAAAAGACGCCATTTTAAAAGCGTCTTTTTTATTTCTTTTTTGTGTTTGCAAGATAAGCATTTACCATTAAAATTTATGCTAACCATTTTTTTAATAGACCAGCTAAGGCTTTAGGCTCATGTACTAGCATGTGAAAGTAGTCCAATCCTGCCGCTTTTAAATCGTATTCATAATTGCTTATGTAAGTCTCTTTATACGCTGGATACCAATAGATTAGTAAGGAGCGACTTGTCGTTTCTTGCTTACGAATATATCGAGCTAAGTCTATGACTTGCTCTGGCAATAACTCCTGTGCAAACATTACCGCATCTACTTTAGCGTTTGTCATATAATCTAGCATCGACTGCGCGTTTCTTTGAGAATGAACACTGGCACCAAGACGTTTTAGCAGCTTTATCGTTGGATCCCTCTCATCATGATGATAATATAAAATATCAACTCCTTTTAAAAGATGTTGATCGTGTCTCTGAGGACTATGACGCAGCGGCATAGTCACAATAAACTGACTACCAATACCAAGTTCACTTTCAATATCAATGGTCGCACCAAGCAATTGTACCAGCTGCTTGGTGACTGACAGTCCTATTCCCACGCCCTCATATTCACGAGTACTTGAGGAATCCACTTGAAAAAAAGGTGTAAAAATATCTTCTAGATAATTTTTGTCAATACCAATACCTGTATCGATAATTTTGACCTGCCAGCGCACATTTTCATGAAAATGTGTCAGTTGAGAGTCAATAATGATTTGACCAGTATGTGTAAACTTTATGGCATTGTCTATCAAGGTAACAAGGATTCGTTGAATTTTATTTGCGTCACCTTCAAGAGCGTATTCCATATGATGGATACGACTGATCAGCTCTATCTGTTTTTGCTTAGCAGTGGCCTCAAACTCTTCTAACAAATCAGCGATCATCTGTAATGGATTAAACTCAGTGAGATTCACCACCACTTGGCCTTTTTCTATCCTATTGAGCTGAATAATTTGCTCAAGTGTCAACTCTAAGTGTTGGCTGCCTTTACGAATGATAGCCAGCGTATCTTTTTGCTCTTCACTTAAAAATTGATTGTTTAACAGCTGCAAACCACCTGTGATGGCATTGAGTGAGGTTTTTAGCTCATGAGTAATCATATTTTGAAAGTTAGAGCGCTGGATATCTAGAGATAAATCTTTGTTATGCAGCTGTTGTTCAAAAACCTCAAGCGCGTGATAGTCTTCCTGTACTGCCCTTAATCTATCAAATAAAATAATAAAAGATTTTTTGATACCTAGTAATTCTTGAAAGCCAAAACGCTGCTGAATAGTTGGTAACTGCTCAAGCTCCGGGTTATTGACAGCCTCTTCACATACTCTAGCAAGCTCAATAATATCTTTGGTTGGCCAATTGAGTTTGCGTAAAATGAACCAGACAATAAAAATGCCCACTATAACCGTTGTCAGCCATGATAATAAATTAATACGTATCCAGTGCCAGCGCAGCTTATCAATATCCAAGGTAATATAGATATAACCAACTAAAGTATTACTTGCATCTAGCTGAGAGGTTACTACAGAAGCATTTTCAGTATCACTAAAAGGTGGAATAACAGCAAACTGTTGAATAGAATTTAAATGCTGAACATTACTACCATTGAGATAGCGACTGGTTACTGGATAGTTAAAGCTTATCGTATCGGCTAATAGAGCGTTACGCCAATGATTACTTGCACTATCAATATCATTCTGATTTAAAACGTCAATAGGTTGTTCTGTCGAATAAAATAAAATACTTTGCAAAGCTGAATCATTGTCTAATAATGCCGTAACCTGTCGGGCCACAAGATTGGCACCATCAGGGGTTGAGGCGCTAGTTGCAAGCAGTCCGCCCAGTTGTTGGACATAGAAACGTTTTTGCTCATAATGATGAACAAAGGCATAAACAAAGGACAGTAAGAACCCTGCAAAAATGGCAACAAGGATAGCTTGCAAAACGGAATAACGAATAATCGTAGGAATGTTTCTAAGAGAACTTGTGCTCATGTCAAC
>JARIAA010000277.1 GCA_029264635.1 Psychrobacter sp.
CCTGGTCCTTTGACCAAAACATCGACATTCTTAACTCCATATTCCTGAGCCGCTTTACCAGCGACCTCGGCTGCAACCTGAGCTGCGAACGGAGTAGATTTACGTGAACCACGGAAGCCTTGTCCACCTGAAGTGGCCCAAGCCAGTGCATTACCCTGACGATCGGTAATCGTAACAATGGTGTTATTAAAAGACGCATGGATATGGGCGACGCCCTCCGATACTGAACGACGAGTCACTTTCTTGCGACTACGAGTGTCTTTAGCCATCTTTTAGCTTCCTAAGTTAATTATCTTTTGATTGCTCTACGTGGACCCTTACGAGTACGCGCATTCGTTTTCGTACGTTGACCGTTAACAGGCAAGTTACGACGATGGCGAATACCACGATAACAGCCTAAATCAACCAAACGTTTGATGTTCATTGAAACTTCACGACGAAGGTCACCCTCGGTCATGTAATTTGCAACTTGTGAACGGATAGCATCTAACTGTGTATCATCTAACTGGCTAACTTTAGTCGTAGGGGCAATACCAACTGCTTCTAAGATTTTCTGAGCAGTGGTACGGCCTACACCAAAGATGTAAGTTAGTGAAATAACAGCATGCTTATTATCCGGAATGTTTACGCCGGCAATACGAGCCATTGATTTCTCTCCATTAAAGAAAAACAAGCTTTATATATTAATAAAACATTATTCTTCAGATTTGTTGCTGTTAATACTAAAGCCTTTATAGTTATTATCGCTGTTTTGGCTTAATAATCAGGCCTATTCATTGACCAACTTATAAAAGGTTTTGCATAAACTACGGCAAGTGGCGGATGATATCGCATCCGCCGTTATTTTTCAAGTATTAATTCAATAGTACAACAAGCATATTGCTTGATTTGACTAAATTATTAACCCTGACGTTGCTTGTGGCGCGGTTCTGCGGTACAAATAACATGTACACGACCTTTACGGCGTACAACTTTACAGCTACCACAAATCTTTTTAACTGATGCTTGAACTTTCATAGCATACTCCTTGAAATATCATACCGCTCTTTAAGATTGAGTGGGCGATTGAATTAACGTCTGATCATGATATTGATGAGTCATCAAATGCGCTTGGATTTGCGAGATGAAGTCCATTACCACAACCACCATAATCAGTAGTGACGTACCACCAAGATTAAACGGTACACCAAACGATGACTGAATAACCATAGGCATCAAACAAATAACCGTCATATATATTGCGCCAATGAATGTTAATCTGTTCAATACATGATCAAGATAACGCTGGGTTTGTTGACCAGGGCGAATACCTGGAATATACGCGCCACTACGTTTAAGATTTTCAGCAACTTCACGCGGACTAAAAACCAATGCCGTATAAAAATAGCAAAAGAATATAATCATCGCACCGAACAATACTAGGTACAAAGGTTGTCCTGGAGACAGTACCAATGCCATATTTTGTAATATTTTTTGAGTAAATGTTGGATCGGTTGAATGACCCACCCATTGACCCAAACTTGCTGGAAACAGTAGCAGTGAGCTTGCAAAAATAGCAGGAATAACCCCTGCCATATTTATTTTTAGCGGCAAATGAGATTGCTGCTGAGTATAAATTTTACGGCCTTGTTGCTGTTTCTGTGCATAGTTCACAGGAACTCGGCGCTGGGCACGTTCAATATAAACGATACCCGCAGTAACCGCGACTCCCAATATTACAAAGATAAATAGCACAATCAAGTTCATCTGACCTTGATTGACTTGTTCGATTGATTGTGAAATCATGCCGGGTGTACCAGCAACGATACTAGCAAAAATCAACATCGAAATACCATTACCTACACCACGCTCTTTAATCTGCTCACCAAGCCACATTAAGAACATCGCACCTGCTACTAACGAAGTAACAGCAGGAATATAAAAGGTAAGACCAGTAGATAAAGTTAAATTCTGACTAATTAGACCGGCACACATTCCTAATGATTGTACTAATGCCAAAGCAAGTGTACCTTGACGAGTATATTTGTTAAGCTTACGTCGTCCCGCTTCACCCTCTTTTTTGAGCGCCTCAAGCGATGGTACTACTGCTGACATCATCTGTACAATGATCGACGCTGATATATACGGCATAATGCCAAGCGCCATAATAGACATACGTTCAAGCGCACCACCCGAGAACATATTAAACATGCTCAAGATGGTATTTTCATTACGCGAAAACAAATCTGCCAGATTCACCGGATTTATACCAGGTACTGGAATATGCGATCCTAAACGATAGACAACCAATGCGCCGATTAAAAAAAGTAAACGCGTCCATAGTTCATCATACTTGCGTATAAAAGCAAATGGATTAAGCGGTATACCAGCCGATGACATTGATTGTTTTGACACGTTCCTACTCCTCGATGCTACCACCAGCAGCTTCGATGGCTTGCTTGGCACCTTTAGTCACTTTGATACCTTTAAAAGTATAAGCTTTAGTGACTTCGCCTGACAACATAACACGAGCGCGCTTCATATCACGGCGGATAAGGTTGGCGGCTTTTAATGTTTCAATGCTGACCACATCGCCTTCAATTTTATTCAATTCAGACAAGCGCACTTCTGCCGTTGTCATCGCCATTCTACTAGTGAAGCCAAATTTTGGTAGACGACGATATAAAGGCATTTGACCGCCTTCAAAGCCTGCACGAATGCTAGAACCTGAACGAGATTTCTGACCTTTTACACCACGACCACCAGTTTTACCTAGGCCTGAACCAATACCGCGACCACGACGTTGAGCAGTTTTCTTTGCACCAACACCTGGCGATAATT
>JARIAA010000288.1 GCA_029264635.1 Psychrobacter sp.
TAGAAGGCTGCATATAAAAGAGCAGTTTGAAAGTAATCATATTGCTTACGAGTTTTTTGATGCGATTAATGCCACTCAAATCGACACTGCGGCGAAAAAATTAAATATATCAATACAGAACACACGACTAGGGAAAAATGAAATTGCCTGTTTCTTGAGTCATGCTAGCATTTGGCAGTTAGCGGTAGATCATAACTATCCCTACGTTTGCATTTTTGAAGATGATGTGTATCTTGGTGAAGACTCTGAATTCTATTTAAATAATATCTTAGAATGGAAGCCTGATGATGCTCATATCTTAAAACTTGAAGTATATAATGATGTCATCAAAGTTGATGAACGCTTTAAAAGCTTAGCGGTTGGTGACAGAAAACTTGTGAAGCTTGCGACCAAGCATACAGGCTGTGCAGGATATATCATTACGCTTGAAACTGCTCATATTTTGCTCAACATGGTCAGAAGTTATAAAGGATTAATTCCTGTTGATCATATTGTGTTTGGTGATTTTTTACACAATTATGAAGCTAATATATATCAGATAGTACCTGCCATTTGTATCCAGAGCCAACATTATGAGGGTGCTAAGCCACTGATTAGTTATCTTGAGTCTGAAAGAAAAGATAGGTATGGCACGCCTATAAATAATAAGAAAGCTTTAAATAAGGTAGTCAGAGAAGGAAAAAGATTGATTAAGCAGCCGAGCAAAGCTATTGTCAAACTTAGTCTTAGATTAAAAGGAATTAAAGAGTTAAAACTGACTTTTAGATAAAAATACGCTTACGTAACAAGAATAAAGTTCATAGAAAATTTTATTCCTCCCACCATATAGAGCGCTCGCTTTTATGTAAGTCGCGCATTGTAGTAAAAGCATTACTATTATTATCTATAGGGGTTTGTAGTCTATTAAAAACCGATAGTAGCATAGTAGTCGCAAGTGCATCAGTGTCATAGAATGTTTCATAGCGATTACGCATGTTTTTTAGAGTATCGTCAAAGCCAGCACGAAAGTAAGTAAGCCCATCATACAAACGCATATCTCCGCGGTATAACGCCTCAACGTTATCGTCAATAAAAGGCGTCATTACATCTCTAGATTCAGAACCCAGTTGTAAGAAGCGCTTAGTTTCGTAGACCCGTAAGGTATTTACTAAGGTAGTGGCGTTCATTAAGATAGCCGCTCGTGCTGTATTATCGGTATAGTCAACGAAAGTATCGCAAGCAGAGATCATCCAGCGTAGCGATAAATGCTTTAATAAAAACTCAGTTTGTGTCGCCCAAAGTGTCTCAAATTCGGCAAAGGTTTCTTTAGGCTTGTATTCTCGGCGCAACAGGACTATCAAAGCCGCTTGATAAAAGCACAGCTCTGGTTGACCGATAAACTGATGCTTTATATTTGCTAAATGTGCAAACAAGTCTTTAGTACGCGGTTTACCAGTAAGCTTTTCAGGATCGCACATCGATTCAGTTATGATCGTCGCTTTCATCTCCTCAATACTTTTATCCCTAAAAGTTTTTATAACGGTGCTTGCGCCTAGGCGTTTCTCACTCCTAAAAATAGTGATCAATTTACGTTGCCAACCTGAAGATGTACTCATTATTAAAGCCTTAACTGAGAATATTAACTAGATAGTATCTGGTGTCTCAATCACTAAACAGAGTCTGGTTTTAAAGCGCCTGGCTAGTAGAGACTGTTGATAAAGACCATTAATAAAGCCCATCAAATAAGTCTTTAGAAACTGGCGAGTGGTTATAAACCGGCACGCCGCGCTCTTTATAAACTCTACCTAGTAAATTGAATGAGGGCACAATCCGATCATTAACTGCTTTACTAAGTTTGCTTGGCGCACTGTGACCTTTATTTTCATAAAACCTTGGCTGACTACTGTTTAACAAGTCAATACCATAAAGATGGATGGCACCAGCTTGCCGCGAAAAAGCCAGCTGTGCGGCAACGTAAGCCACTGTCCCTGCTTCTACAAAACCATCGGTAAGATCAAGCGATACGCCAATAGCAGCGGGCTTGTGATGACTATCAATGACAAAACTTGGATGATTGGTAAAATCAGATAACGGTTTTTTACTATTAGGCCATTTTTGTCTAAAAAGCAGTTTACTCAGCAAAGATTGGTCCGTTTTTACACTTCGCGGTCTATCGATAGGGTATAACACACGCATTGCTTTATGATGAGCTAATAAAATATCTGGATGGGACATTGCCATAGCCTCAAATACCGCCACTGTGGCATACAGTGGTTGACCAGAATAATGCTTTTGCAAAATGCTGCTTTGATGGCTAATAAAGCGGGCGTCACTAATCACGTAACCTACAACATTCGTAAAATTATATTGCTCAGTTAAATAGATGCTACCATTTACAAAGATAGTTGCTGTATTGAGAAGCTCTGCAAAAGGCATCTGCGCAATAGAAGGGCCAGAGGCAATAATGTTTACCGATTTTCCGTGTAGACTTTGCACCGCTTCACTAGCATTAAAAGCATTGATAGCAACTAGCTGGTTGTCAATATTAAACTCAGCAGAGAAAGGACGCTGTAGCTCCGAATCTGTCACCATATGGTCTTCCAGTAATTTATCTTTTATTCATTGCTGTTAAGCGTTTTTCATTATGGCGTTTGATTAATATAAGTTTTTGACAAATTATTGCCAATGCTCTTTTAACCACGGACTTGATTTGACATGGCGATACCATTTACCGCCCCCACCATTGATTGCATCTGGTGGATTGATCTCTCCATGGAAGATGACTATTTTTGCACCGTCAGGTAGTTTTGGTGACCGTACTAAGTTAAATGGAATGGGCGCTATGCACTGATACTTAAAGCTTACGCACCATTCCTTTGGCCAATACTCCAAGTGATGGTGTTCTCGCAGGTAATTTGATAAATAAGCTTGTTCGTGGCGAACCTGCTTACGAATAGTATCAAAATTGCGCTCAAAGTTGGCAAGCAAGTTAGGATAAGTATCCGTGCCTATTTTAAAACGATAAACCGAGCTGTTGCCAATCATACGCCACGGTTTTTTCCAGTCGCGGATAATGACGACGCTATCGTCATACTCAGCTTTATAAGTGAAAAAGCTGTCTATATTATCGACAATAACGATATCAATATCTAAAAATAGCGCGACCCCTTTAAGGCCATAAAGCTCAGGTTTAAAGGTGGTCAGTTTTTTCCATCCACGCTCTGGTCCTGCTGGTAGATTAAGCTTAGGAATAGGGTAGCAGTACACCGCAGGATTGATGCCAGTACTATCATCAGTCAAACAAATCATCTGAAAATCTAATGTTAGATGACGTTTAACCATATTGTACAAGCGATTGACATATTCAGGGCCATACTTATTACCCCATTTCATGCAAACAATATAGCGCTGTTCGGGCGCCTGATCGTTTGTATCTACTGTCGGTTTAGATAAAGAATCAAAGTTGTCGATTATCATAATTGACTCACATTTATATCAATTCAAAGGATGATCAGTTATAGAGCCATTATTCTGGATAAAGTCTATTAAAGCCACCTTATCAGCGCGATATGGATTGCCTAAATTTGGCAAACGTTTGAAGCGTCGATAACTCCACATATAATGAGTAAAATGCGCTTTGATCATGCGCTCCATCGCTTGATTGAGCGCGTGAGTAGCGATAGAGGCATCACGATCATATAAAGCTGCCTCATCAAGCTTATAGCAATAAATATCAAAGCCATTGCCATCGTCGCGGCGAATACAGGAGATTCCGACTAACGCACATCTGGTTTTGCTCGCAAGCTTTGAGGCAAGAGTACTCGTCAAAGTATTGACACCAAAAAATGGCACTACGACGCCGCCTGAAGGATCAGGCACATGATCAGGTAATACAATACTAAAACCGCCCTGTTTGAGCGTTTTAAATATCGCTTTAACGCCGCTGCCATCGGTCGGTACTAAAGTGGCATTAAGGCGTGAGCGCCCTTGAAGTATAAAATCATCAGTGGTTTTGTTTTTAGCAGGCTTATACATAATGGTTGGCGCGCCAAACTGGTTGAGCCATGCATTCATGACTTCCCACGTTCCCAGATGAGGTACGATAGCCAGCATGCCATTGGGATTAGCAAGTCCTTCTAATAGGATGTTTTTATTGTGAACATCGCGAATCTGCGCAATACTCCACTCAGGCAACATGGCCCAACTCTTGATAGACTCAACACTACTTAAACACTGATGACAGACGATGGTTTTAATCAGATCTCGTTTATGTCTATGAGACAATGTTGGCGCAACCAGCATCATATTTATTCTGATATTACGTACTAAACCCGAGCTTGGTAACCGCACAAGAATCCACGCAACAAAACGTGCCAGCATCCGTAAAACAGACAATGGCACGTATTTAAAAACCTGATATGGGTTCATGAACATTCACATTGTAAGCAGTTACACTGTGAATGGCTGAATGGCAAAAAACCCTTTTTTAAAAAGTAACAACGCATTATCAGACCATTTATTGGGCAGGTTTGCTGGTATCAGGCTGCACTTTTTCGCGCACACGAATGCCAAGCTCACGCAGCTGTTTGTTATCAACTGGTGCAGGAGCTTGAGTCATAGGATCTTCAGCCGTCTTAGTTTTTGGGAAGGCAATCACGTCTCGAATAGAGCTTGCACCGACCATCAGCATAATTAAGCGATCCAAGCCAAAAGCAAGTCCACCATGCGGCGGCGCGCCAAATTTGAGGGCATTAAGTAAGAAGCTAAACTTCTCTTCGGCCTCAGCCGCATCGATGCCTAACGCCTCGAACACGGCTTGTTGCATCTCAAGGGTATTAATACGCAAGCTACCGCCACCGATTTCAGTACCGTTTAATACCATATCGTAGGCAATAGAAAGTGCGGTTTCTGGATGGTTTTTTAGCTCGTCCACTGACCCTTTAGGCTTGGTAAATGGATGATGCATTGATGTCCATCTGCCATCGTCAGTTTGTTCAAACATTGGGAAGTCGGTGACCCAAAGCGGTGCCCACTCACAAGTCGTCATCTCAAGGTCCAGACCAATCTTTTGACGTAAGGCACCTATCGCATCGTTAACGATACTGGCTTTATCCGCCCCAAAGAAGATAATATCGCCATCTTCTGCACCCGTGCGTTCAATTAAGCTAACTAGCACGTCATCTGTCATGTTTTTAATAATGGGCGACTGTAGGCCCGACTCTTTGTCGACGCCATTATTGATGTTGCTGGCATCGTTGACTTTAATATACGCCAAACCACGCGCGCCATAAATACCGACAAACTTGGTATATTCGTCGATTTGCTTACGGCTTAATGAGCTACCGCCAGGTATACGTAGCGCTGCAACGCGACCTTTAGGATCGTTAGCGGGACCTGCAAATACTTTGAAATCAACGTCTTTCATTAAGTCTGCAACGTCGACTAGTTTGAGCGGAATACGTAAGTCGGGCTTGTCTGACGCATAGTCGCGCATGGCTTCAAAGTAGGTCATACGTGGGAACTTATCAAACTCAACGTCCATCATAGTTTTAAACACATGCTTGATGAGACCTTCGTTGATATTCATGATCTCTTCTTCATTTAAAAAAGAAGTCTCAATATCGACTTGGGTGAATTCAGGCTGACGATCAGCACGCAGATCTTCATCACGGAAACACTTAGCGATTTGATAATAGCGATCAAAGCCTGACACCATTAGTAATTGTTTGAACAATTGCGGTGATTGCGGCAAAGCAAAGAAGTTACCGGGGCGTGTACGAGAAGGGACAAGGTAGTCACGTGCACCTTCTGGAGTCGCACGAGTTAAAATAGGCGTTTCAACGTCCAAAAAACCATGATCGTCTAAATAACGACGAATTGCTGAAGTTGCTTTAGCACGGAATACCATGCGTTCTTGCATTTGCTGGCGACGCATATCGAGGTAACGATATTTTAGACGCAGGTCCTCTGATACTGTTGTCTTTTCATCATTCAATGGAAACGGCGGCGTTTCAGATTTGGCTAATATTTCAATCTCTTTACCCAGTAGCTCGACTTGTCCGCTGATCATATTGTTGTTTTCAGTGCCTTCATAACGACGACGAACGCGGCCTGTAATTTTGAGCACGTATTCAGGACGTACGGCATCGGCAGTCGCAAACGCTTCTGGAGTATCAGGATCCACAACAACCTGCAAGATACCTGCACGGTCACGCATGTCTAAGAAAATCACACCGCCATGATCGCGGCGACGATGTACCCAGCCTACGACGCTGATCGTTTGTTCTAATAAGCTTTCGGTGACAGCGCCGCAATACTCATCACGGTATTCGCTCTTCATCGCCATTTCGCTATCTGTTGTAATACTCTGCGTCATAATATTCGTTATCCAGTTGTCAGCCCAGTTCAAAGTACAGTAATGCAGCCATCGCGAATTTATTTCAATCACGCCTATTTTGCTCAGCTAAAATTTTTATAGGAATTGCTGCCGTTTAGTAAGCATAATATGAGTCACTGATTGAGACTATTGGCTTAAGCAGTGCCGCTATCTCAAGGCAGGTTTACCCTTGTCATTAGAAAATAGCGAATAAAACGCGATCAAGGCTATCCTCGTCGCGTTGGCTGCATAAAAATAGATATAAGCGCATATTATGCCTAAAGTGCTTTTGTTATACAACTCTCCTCGCGCACTGCTGATACAATCGCCTATAAATAATGCAATAATAAGTGCTTATTTAGACTATTAGTATAGAGCTTATAAAAAATAAAATGGCTATCTTCTCATAATCATTTTGGAACGAATCGAGTGCACGGCCGTGACATAAAGTTATTAAATATCGTCACCTTGCTTGAAAACTGTCTGTGACGCGCGCATATCCATTTAACGCTAAACTATATTATGTCCATAAACTAGCCTCTTATGTAAGGAAGTCCGTTCATGTTATTTCATCCCTCTAAAAACCCTGTTGAGCTGAGAGTTATTCATCTCAATAAAACCCAAGAGCAACGCCGCCAAGACCTCATGGAGGCGACGCAAGGTAAAGCGGCACTAAAACAGCTTAAAAAACGCATGGCCAAAAAAGCCAAGCAGGCCTTAAAAGATAAAGCTAAAGGTAAAAATAAAGGTCAGCAAGTATTCGTCCTCGACTTCGATGGCGATATTAAAGCAACGGCTGTTAAGCATCTAAGGGAAGAGATTAGTACACTCATCAGTACAGCTAATGAAGGTGATGAAGTTGTGGTACGCCTTGAGTCGGGTGGCGGTTTGGTGCATGGCTATGGACTTGCAGCAGCGCAGCTAGCACGTCTAAAAGAGGCAGGTCTCAAATTGACCGTTTGCGTTGACAAGATTGCTGCAAGTGGCGGTTATATGATGGCCTGTGTTGCTGACAAGATTGTTGCAGCGCCCTTTGCCGTTATCGGATCGATTGGTGTGGTATCGCAGCTACCTAACTTCCATAAATGGCTAAAAAACCATGATGTGGATTATGAGATGTTCACCGCAGGGGATTACAAGCGTACCGTAACTGTCTTTGGCGAAAACGATGCAGAAGATCGCGCCAAATATCAAGAAGAGCTTGAGCAGACCCATTTGCTATTTAAGCATTTTGTGAACCGCTATCGCTCAATGCTAGATTTAGACAAAGTCGCTACTGGCGAGCATTGGTATGGCGAAGATGCTCTGCATCTTAATCTGGTTGATAAGCTTCAAACGTCCGACAGCTATCTCTTAGAGCTGATGAATAACAATCAGGTCTATGCACTGCATTCACGCCAAAAGCCTACGTTGGCAGAAAAACTGGGGCTGTCGCAAGCAGCCGAAGCGACCTTGAGTATGGCTGCTGAGAAGCTCCCTGACGCTTTGATGCGTTTTGATTTAAATAGCCGTTTAAATATTTTAAAGTAGGTATAAAAAAGCGTTTTACTGCTAAGCTATTAAGTATTTAGCGCTTTTATTTTAAATAAGCCATTGTTTGTATTTTGTAAAAGGCGTGTCCTAACTGGTCGCGCCTTTTTGCTGTTTGTTCATTATGAGTATGTTATAAATATATGTCGTTAAGTCGCGTATCGTTAAATCGAATAGGGATGATGGATGCCAAAGCTATTTATGATAAAGATCGGTGGACGGCCCAAGGGTCGTTTGATTGAACAACATGATATGTTCTTTGGCGTAGGCGCGCGCGTCAGCGATTTTATCGAACCTATCAATGTGCACTGGCCTGAGGTCAAAAACAAATGGCATCTTGATGCGTATCGGTCAGTAACTTTGGTTGATAATCATCAGGTTCAGTGGCAACCTGTTAGTGAGATGGCCAATACTTGTGAAGATACTGCAACTCTTAAGTTGTTTTTTATCAATCTAGGTGGTTATATCGCTGGCGAGTTTGAAGAGTATCATCACAAGTTATTAATCGTCGCGCGCAGCCAAGCGGACGCCATTAAGCAGGCAAAGCGGTCTACATTTTATCAGCAGTACAGTTTTAAGGATAAAAATACGCCATTTAATGCCGCCTCTCACATCGATGATAAGCAGCAAGTTGATATCGATGAGATTTATGATGTCAATGACTTACTAACGGCTGGTCGTTTATCAATCACGCCCTTAGCTAAGCCAGCTGAATCTATACAAGAAGATAAAGCCTATATTGGTTATCTTAGCCTAAAAAAACTTCGCAAGCTTGATGAAGTAGGGCAGATAGCAGAAGCAGTAAAATACTAAAAACATTCAACTAAGAAAAGGACGTCAACTATGTCTACCAATACATTAATGTTTAGCGCCACAGAACACGGTCAAACTATGCATGCCAAAGTCAAAGATTTTATCGAGACTTATATTGAGCCAATAGAGGCACAGTTCTGGCAAGATTGTCATAAACAAAACCCTGACGGTAATTGGAAGAATTGGCAGTGGCCAGAAAAGTACGAGAGTCTTCGTAAACAGGCGCGCGAAGCGGGCTTATGGAATTTGTTTTTGCCAGATGATACCTTAGGCGCAGGGCTTTCAGTGACTGATTATGCACCGATTGCCGAGTTGACTGGACGTAGCATCCTTGCGCCTTATGTATTCAACTGTAATGCGCCCGACAGCGGCAATATGGAGTTATTGTGGCGCTATGGCTCAGATGAGCAGCAAAACAAGTGGATGATGCCAATTTTAGAGGGTAAAACCCGCTCAGTATTTTGTATGACTGAGCCTGAAGTAGCGTCAAGTGATGCGACCAATATGCAGGCGACTGCTGTCGTCGATGGTGATGAGATTATTATTAATGGTAGTAAATGGTGGTCATCTGGTCTTGGTGACCCTGCGGTTGATGTGCTGATTGTGATGGCGTATACGCCCGATGAGAGCAAAGGCCGTCATCAGCAACATTCGATGGTGTTGGTACCAGCGAAAACAGCGGGCGTCAACATCGAGCGTATGCTTAAAGTGTTCGGTGATTACGATGCGCCGCATGGCCATGGTGAGGTCAGCTTTAATAACGTACGTGTGCCAGTCAGTCATTTCATTGGTGGGCCAGGAATGGGTTTTGAGATTGCTCAAGGTCGCTTAGGGCCAGGGCGTATTCATCATTGCATGCGTTGTATTGGTGCTGCCGAAAAGTCTTTAGAGCTTGCCGTTCATCGCGGTATGCAGCGCACAGCGTTTGGCAAACCCTTGTTACAATTAGGTGGCAACTTTGAGCGTATCGCTGAGGCTCGCATTAAGATTGATCAAGCACGCTTACTAACTTTGTATGCTGCGCAAAAAATGGACGCGCAAGGCACGAAAGCGGCGTTGACTGAAATTTCAGCCATCAAAGTCGTCGCGCCTACAGTATTGCAAGAGGTAGTCGACATGTCGATACAGATTCATGGTGGTATGGGTGTCTGCCAAGATACGTTGCTGCCTGCATTTTATGCGCAGGCGCGCGCACTCAGATTGGCCGACGGTCCTGATGAGGTGCATAAAACTATGATTGCCAAATTAGAGTTAAAACGTCAAGGTTATAGCCGCTCCTCTAAGCCAGCTAAATCCTAATAGTTAACCTTAAGGTATAGTTCGTAGGTTTACAAAGCAAGCCAATGATTCAAATTAAAAATTCACTATTGATTATTTGATAGTGAATTTTTAGATACTGTATTATTTAATAAAAATAACTGACCACACGATAAGGAATGTCTTATGGCAACTGAATATCATGCCAAAAATAATGATACCAATAATCAAACACTCAGCAAAGTATTGGATAGAGGTGGCGAGGTCCGCGAAGGCGAAGCGCTTGATGACAAAGCGGTCAGTACCTGGCTACGCACTCAAGGTATCGATATAGAAGGCGAGCCAACAGTCACTCAATTTTCAGGTGGCGCCTCAAACTGGACGTATCGCTTGCAATACAACAACCAAGATTTGATATTGCGCAGACCACCCAAAGGGACTAAAGCAAAGTCTGCTCATGATATGGTACGCGAATACACCGTTCAAGAAGCCCTAAAGGATGCCTATCCGTATGTACCAAAGATGGTCGCGCTGTGTACTGATGAAGAGGTTATTGGTGCCGACTTCTACGTCATGGAGCGTATGGAAGGTATCATTCCACGCGCCAATTTGCCAAAAGAGATAGTGCTTACTTCAGCGCAGACCCGCAAGCTATGTACCAATGTTATTGATGCCTTAATTGAGCTGCATCAAGTTGATTACCAAGAGCATCCTGACTTGCTAGCACTTGGCCGTGGTGATGGTTATTGTGAGCGCCAAGTCAGTGGCTGGGATAAACGGTACGTTAAAGCAAAAACCCCTAACGTGCCAAGCTTTGCGTTAGTGCGTCAATGGCTTGGTAAACATACACCAGCTGATAGCAGTACCTGTGTCATTCATAATGACTGGCGCTTTGATAATGTCATCTTGGATGCTAATGATCCGACCAAAGTCATTGGTGTGCTTGATTGGGAGATGGCAACCCTTGGTGATCCCTAAATGGATTTAGGCAGTGCACTCGCTTATTGGATTGAGGCGGATGATAATATCGTCATGCAGCAATCACGCCGCCAGCCGACGCATCTACAGGGTATGATGACGCGAGAGGAAGTAGTTAACTACTATCTTG
>JARIAA010000293.1 GCA_029264635.1 Psychrobacter sp.
AATAAATTCGTAAAATATTTATTATCAATAATGACGTTCAAAATATCTTAATCAGATAAAGAGCTTATAATGACAATCCAGCCACAAGCCTCTACGCCGAAAATACGGCAAAAAACAATCTCTCAACAACGCACATTAGGCATCATTGGCGGCATGAGCTGGGAGAGTACCGAGAGCTATTATCGTCTGATTAATGAAGGCATTAAAGCAAAATTAGGTCACTTGCATTCAGCCGATTTACTGATTCATAGTGTCGATTTTGCACCAATTGAGGCGCTACAAGCGAAAGGCGCGTGGGCTGAGATGGGAGAGATGCTGGCAAGCAGTGGCAGACGTTTGCAAGCGGCTGGCGCGCAAGGGCTGCTCATTGCTACCAACACTATGCATAAGGTCGCAGATAGCGTAGAGGCGGCAACGGGTTTGCCAATTATCCATATCGCTGATGCCACTGCCAAGGCGATTAACGTGAAAGGTGTGATGAAGGTTGCCCTACTTGGCACGCAGTTTACCATGACCCAAGATTTTTATAAGCAGCGCCTTATTGATTCGGGCTTACAAGTCGTGATACCCGAAGATGCGGCGAGAGCAGAGGTGCATCGAGTTATCTATGATGAGTTATGCCAAGGCAAACTGCTTGACAACTCACGCCAGTATTACCAACAAGTGATTGAGCACTTAGCAAAGCAAGGAGTAGAGGGCGTAATTTTGGGCTGTACCGAAATTGGACTGCTTATCAAACAAGCAGACAGCTCGATTACCGTATTTGACACCACCGCTATCCATGCAGCGGCGGCGGTAGATTTTTTATTGGGTGATGCCAAGATAAAGCTTACTGATTATTGACTTAGTTGCTTCTAGAAAGTCTTCGCTGCAAACTTGCGATACGACGCAGCGGTAAGCGCTTCCATGACGTTGTTGGTGCTAGATCTCGACACGACGATGAGGCACCTACCTGCACACGATAGCCCTCACTTCCCTGCGCAGCCTCTTCTTTAGACAAGCTTTTGCCCCTACGCCATCCGCCGTGCAGATATAATCCTGCCCCCATCACAGCGGTTGCTACCATGCCTGCGGGAAATGACAGCCAAAGCGCATCGGATCCAAGCGAAGGGTAAAGCCCAAACGCAAATCCAAGGCGTATTGGGTACATCGAGATCGCCATCACAACCAGTGGCCATATCACATAGCCGTTCGCACGCATGGTACCAAACAGTACCTGCGCTACCCCAAAAAACAGATAACCCCATGTCGCCATTATCTGAATATGCCGCCCGATTGGCACCGCTGCACTATCGCTACCAAGGAAAAAGCCCAAAATCGTTTTATCAAAAATGGTCAGCACCCCAATCATCGTTCCTGTCAATATCACATTAAAAATCAGTCCCCATCGTGTAATCCCAGCAACTCGGCTCCATTGGTTGGCACCGATATTCTGTGCAACCATAGCACTGGCCGCAGCACTTAGCGCCATTGCTGGCATCTGCACATAGGTCCAAAGCTGCTGAGTCGCACTATAAGCGGCGGTCGTCTGCACGCCCTCGCGGTTAATCAGCGACAGCATAGTGAGCGCCGCCGTAGAGATGACGATCATTTGCAGCCCCATCGGCAACCCCTTTGAAAACATCGACTTTAGGATTTCTCGGTCTGCGCGCAAAAAGCGAAGCTCTGGCATACTAAGGGTCAGTACAGAGCCACGCAGGTAGAGGGTAACGACCATACCAATAAGCGCTAGCGCATTTGCGACGGCGGTTGCGAAAGCTGAGCCAAATATCCCCCATTCGGGAAAGGGTCCTAGACCCAAAATAAGCGTCGGCGTCAAAATCAGGTCGATCACGACCGACATTGTTATGAACCAAAGCGGCGTCGTAGAATCGCCCGTCCCGCGTAGAGCCATCATCAGCAGCGTAAAGGTTAAGGTGACAGGCATCGCAACAAAAATCATTCGCAGATAAGTCAGGGCAAGGCTTAGGGCGCTTGGCGGCGTACCCAGTAGATCAAGTAGCGTTGGCGCAAATAGCCACCCTCCTGCCGACAACAATATACTTATCGGAATAATGCTGCCTAGCGCTGTTCCCATGGTTTTTTTGATCATAACATCGTTGCGGCGGCCCATAGCCTGACCGATCAAAATAGTCGCCGCCATACCGAAACCGAAAACGAAGGAGATCATGATAAACATCAAGATGTTACCGTTCGCCGTCGCGGCAAGCGCTTCTTCCCCTAAAAACCGGCCTACCCAGACGGCATTGATTGAGCCGTTCAACGACTGTAGTGCCGATGATCCGAGGGTTGGTAATGCAAACAGCAGCATGTTTTTGGCAATGGACCCCTCGGTGAGGTCGCGTCCTTTATCCGTGGAAGTACTTGTGTCGCTCAATGTGCATCCTTTTATGCCATATAAGTGGGCTTTGATTAATGGTAGAAAGCATCCTACAAAAGATACTATCGTCAACTGAAAAAACGGTTATAGATTTAAGTGCGCTACTGGTATAAATTTTCCTTGCTTGCTGCTTTCACAGAGGCTGCGTAAAATTCATTCCAGAATCGCTATGTTATGTTTAAAAGGTATTAACTATAGATAGTCCATTTAGGATTCATGAAATAAGGAGTTATAGAATAAAAATGCCTATTATAAATGAGAATGCTCATGCCATCTTGATAAGAACAGTAATCAAGCCGTGATTGACGAGTCTTTGAAATTCGCTAATGAGTCAAAACCGTAATCAAGATAATGCTTATAAATCCAATCGTTTTTGGTCGCAAAACTGAGTTCAGAGCCTTCAAACACCTCTTGTACGTGGAATAGAATATGCCAATTTTATTTAGGATTGACTACATCCTTGTCTTTTGCCTAATATATTCTCATTGGCTAAACGATCATCACCTCATCTTCTTTGGTACGAGACTTGAGCGTAATTATAAAGCAGATGACCTGTCATCAGCTTGTGCTAAGATTGCTTTTTTAAACCTCTACACCCTCATTTATGTCACTCTCTCACAAGGATGGTTCGATGTTATTAAAACGCCTAGGCATTGCTGCTTTGCTCAGTTTTTCAGTCATTGGCTGTACCACCGCGCCCAATACATTAGCGGTCAATACTGCCCAAAAGCTTATCCAATATGAGCGTAATAAATCAGACCTTGAGATTAAATCATATACTCTAGCTTCAGGTGATCACATCGTTTATGCCGAAAATGCGAACCTGACGGGTGAGCCGTTATTGCTTATTCATGGCTTCGGTGGTAATAAAGACAACTTTACGCGTATTGCCAAGCAGTTAGAAGGCTATCACTTGATTATCCCTGATCTGCTCGGTTTTGGGCAATCTAGCAAGCCGATGAGCGCCGATTATCGCTCAGATGCTCAGGCCACGCGCTTACATGAGCTGATGCAAGCCAAAGGCATGGCATCAAATCTACATGTCGGTGGCAATTCGATGGGCGGCGCTATTGCTGTGGCTTATGCGGCAAAATATCCCAGCGAGGTCAAAAGCTTATGGCTGGTGGACACGGCAGGCTTTTGGTCAGCGGGCATTCCCAAGTCTCTAGAAGGCGCGACGTTAGAGAACAATCCGCTACTGATACAAAAAAAGGAGGACTTTTATAACCTGTACGACTTTGTTATGTATCAGCCGCCTTATATCCCAAAGTCAGTCAAAGCGGTGTTCGCACAAGAGCGCATTGCCAATAAAGAGCTGGACGCCAAAATCTTAGCGCAAATCGTCACTGACAATGTCGAGGAGCGCGCCAAAGTCATCGCTGAGTACAATATTCCAACGCTAGTCGTTTGGGGCGAGAAAGATCAAGTAATTAAGCCTGAAACGGTCATACTCATAAAAGACATCATCCCGCAAGCCCAAGTGATTACGATGCCAAAGATTGGTCATGTCCCAATGATTGAGGCAGTAGATCAAACGGCGGATGATTATAAAGGGTTTCGCGCAAAGCTTCGCGATTAATAAACTATAGTCAATCCTAGATAAGATTGGCACACTCTACGCGCTGCTGGTATTAATTTCCCTTGCGTGCTGTGTCTACGCTGACAGAGGCTGCGCGAAATTAATACCAGCAGCACTGTACCTATTCTAAAATGTGTCAACTATACAGCTCT
>JARIAA010000299.1 GCA_029264635.1 Psychrobacter sp.
GTGCAAACCTAACCCATTTGAGCAGCTCTACTAATGCCGTGTCGTAGTCTATCGGTGCCAGCGCAAAGGTTATTTTACCTTTAGACTTTTTATATTCATCACCACCTTTACTAAAGCGCCAGATACTTTTGCCATCACCGTCAGCGACTTGGGCTTTAGTCGTACGCCGCGATACTTGCCAATAGATATGCGACAGCCAAAAGCGTAATAAATGCTGTATGCGAGCGCTGTTGGGTAGGATATTTAGCCAAAGCTTAGGAGAAGTTGCTGCATCTGCCATATTATTCTCTAGCGGTACCACACCTTTGATTTGCAATTGACCCTGTGCATTCATAGCAGGGGCTTGCACACTCACCATTTTTTCCGCGCATGGGGTCAATAAGCTCAGGTGCTGAGTACTTACATCACTGTTCATACCACTATTAACATCAATACCTAATACCATTAGCTGCTCGGCAAAGTCCTGGCATTGTTGGGTAATCTTTAGCTGTTGATACTGTAGGGTCGATTGACGGGCGACGCCAGCAGGCATAACTCGATCATATAAGAGGTTATGTAAACGCTCCGTTGTTTGCTGGCGTGTTTCTGCATGATCACTATCTACATATGAGTTCGCATATAAATCAGTTAATAGCTGCGCATTTACGGTATAAGCATCTAAGCCTGATAACGCCAACGGCTCCTGATGCATGGTATCTTCGGTCGGCAACACGACGTGTACTTGCTGCTCTTTTAAGAAGTGCTTTGCTGGATGACGGATATGATGGTATAAGTGCTGCATGTCAACCTGCTGAACCTCAAAATGAAACGTGTCCTGCGTAGCCGTTCGCTCAATAGGCTGAGTGATGGCAGCAGCAATAGCAGCATAGTCATCCTTGCTAGGTAGCACGACTTTGATAGCATGATTTGGTATGCCTGTATCAATTTTCGCTTGCAGACGCTCAAACACCGCGTGCCAGACTTTTGCAGGTGCATGGGTGCTTTTTTGATTAAGCTTTTCGCTTTGCATCGCGCGCTCTAATGACTGAATGAGCTTGCGACCCATGGCTTGCTCATCGTCTGTTTTAGCATCGTTTTCATGATTTGGCTTCGTAGATGATAGGCTTGATGAAAAGTCGGGCTGTACGAAGACTTCTTCTGCGAAGGGCAGTGCTGGATGGCGGGTAACCAGCCACTTTTCGATCAACTCAGGTAGATAACGCTGTATTTGAGCTATTAAGTCAGCCTGCGCATCCTTTTGTGCACTCTTAAGAGGATCCCACTGCCACTGTACCTCACCGCGCAAAAATTGCAGTAACTCACTCACGGGGTTGGCAGGCAGGTGCTCATGCGTATCGGTCAGGCGCTGACCATTATAAAAAATCCAGCACGCATTACGCGCGCATAGCACGGCATCTAAAAATGCCCCATTGTCGTCATCTTCACTGAATCTATCACCGCGCCTAGCCAGCCCTGCTTTCATCAAATCATAGCGATTGTCACGGTCGCGATTCGGAAACTCAGACAAATCCATATTGAGCATCACTACCAGTCCGAATGGCACATTACGTAGCGCACCGAAACGCCCAAAAGTAATCACCCCTGTTGGTTCGGCACTGACTTGCTGGCTTTCAAGCTCGTCCTCAATACTGCCGAGCATAAAGCTTAGCTTCAATGGCAAGGTGCTCACTCTCCATAGCTTTGCTTCTACCTGAGCGGCATCTAACTTGCCAGCATTTGTAGCAGCATTGTCATCCATGACCTCGACATCTAATTGAGTATGATAACGCTGATAATGACGATTGGCACGCAGGCTACTTTTAAAACCATTCATGGCATTAAAAATAGCACGCATGGGACGCGTTTGATCAAGCGCGCCAAAGTATGGATGGATAATATGGTTTTCTATACGGTTCAGCCACTCTTCGGCTTTATGGATTGCTTGATACTCATCTCGGCACTTATTCAGTACTGCATGAACACGGCACAAAGCTTCAACGATAGGCGCATCATTTAAACTAATAGCTGAGATAGGAGCCGTTTTTTCCACTAAAGTGTTATCTTGCCAATTGTCTGGATATAAACAATCGCTAATACCCGCCTCTGGCATCACTAAGCCTAAAGCAATTTGATCCAAAGCATAAGCAAAGCTAAAGCGATAATCATAATCTGCGGCATCTAATGTCTGCTGCAGATGCTTTTCATCAAAGCCTCGCATAAAGCCTGCTTGCTCCAGCAAATCACAACCTCGACTCATCTGCTCGTGGGTCAGGCCAAGACTTTCATACAGTGGCGGCAGCATTAGCCAATCCATGACCACCGCCGCCTCAAAACGCGCCGTGTCACTACCGAGCAAACTATAAAATCCGCTGATAGCTTCCCACAGTTGGCGAATCGACTTATCAACCACCCCTGTCACCTTGGCGGGTAACGTCAGGCCATCTTGCCCTTTACCCTCTACAAATACCGACGTAATCAAATCATGATGGCGCTCAACATCGGGTAATAATACGACGATATCAGATAAATGACGCGTGCTACCATCATCATTGGCTTCATTAAGCCAGCGTCCGATCATACCGCGTAGCACTTCAAGCTGACGTTGTAGATTATGGCAAGAGTGAATACTTAGGCTATTGTCGTACTGAGAGAGGTTCCACTGACGTGATTGCTCATGATATTTGTTTTTTAGCGTATCATCGCTGTACCACTGCTCTTTTCGCTGATTTAAATAATCAAATCTATCACTTAGGCTATTTTTACTACTATGAACGTCAAGGCTATTGATCTTGGCATGATCTTCTGGCTCTTCTAAGTCAAACGCCAGTTGTGCTCCAAGCGCAGCACTTAAGCGCCCCGCTGTGACTTGCTGGGTCGAACTTTCATCAAGCATCAGTACATCTTGTTGTAGGTGCGCAAGCAAACTCATGGGCTGTGCATCATTACTACTGATTGATGGAATCTGTTGCGTCTCTTCTATATCAAATTTATCCTGCCAGTCCAATACAAAGCCATCTTTATCCTCATTACCAGACAGCCCTGCTAGCATCGCAAAAGTCTCACGCGATTGTTTGCCAAGACGCGATAACAAGGTATGCCCGTAATCCCGCAAAAACACACTGTCAGGATTGATCACCTGCTGGCGCTGTAGCCACTGTTTATCGACGATATCGGCCCAAAACAGCTGCGATGGATTGTAATGCAACAAGGTAATATTGAGATACTTTGACAACCGCTGTAAAAAGTCCAGCTCGTTTTGCGGCAACTGCTGAATCGTAAAAATGTGCAACTGTGTTGGCAAGATAGACTTGATATCGACGCCTGTCTCACTACGATCCTTTGTCATAATCTCCCAAAATCGGCGCTCAATAGAAGAGCGATGCTCATATACTGAGGCAAATAATAGATGCCATAGGTGCCGCTGCGCAGCCTCCAGCTCTACATAGTGTGCAACCAACCATTCAGGTGTCATGCCCGCATACTGATCAAACTCTAGCGTCAGCTTATCCTTCTCAGCGACTAGCGTCTCTACGTCTACCGCTTTGTTCTGTGACCATAGTGTTAACCAATCGTCACGGTGATTGAGATAACGACCAAATACCCGCGAAAAATCAGTCGCAAGCGACCATAAGCGCGTATCTTGCTGACTGCGATCGGCGTCATCATCTATCAGCGCCGACAGCAACGGATAGAGCGGATGCTTTTCATTCGCCATAATCTGAGCTTGATAATAGGTAAAGTACCCAAATAGCCGCCACTGCATCACCGAGCCAGTTAATACGGCCACCTCTGGTACAGTAATAATCTCATGCGTACGCTGATGGTCCTCAAGCCATATATTATACTCAGCTAGCACTTTTTGCATTAATGTCCACTGATATTGACCCCAAAATGTTGTCGTGACTAAGGTACTAATACCCGCTTGGCTTGCGATAGATTTATCTAACCAATCACCCAGTACCATCGAAGGCACAATAACGATGAACGCCTCAAAAATAGGTTGATTCTTTGATTGGTAAGCTGTTAATAATTCATCAACCAAGCGTTCGGTACGATGAGACTGAATGATTGTAAACATAAACAATAATCTAATTAAAATGAATAATAAAAACCGCTCGCAATAGTAGGAGCGCGATAAAGGCAGTAATATAGAGAAAAAGAGTTAGCGAAGAAAAGTTTCAAAAATATGAATAATACTATCTGATATTAGGCAAACGATAACAATCATAGGAATGACAGCCAATAATAACAACTATCGTGAACTAAAAACATAAAACCCAACCATTTATGAATATCTATCGTGTCTGTTATCTATTTCTGCTAAGATGGCTTCAACTGATTAAACATAACAAAAGAGCCATCTAATGTTCAATATTACTTTGAAAATGAAAAGCTTAGAATCAACGTTTGAAAAGCAGAGCCATTCATCTAACCTGAAATTCTGCTTGTCTTCATAGGTTTTAAACTTGTATGCCGTACAATAGTGTGCCATTGATACGACCTATTTGCTAGTGCATTGCTTAAATACGTTATACCTTACGACAACCAATGTCGCCTCGTCTAATGTTCCATGGGTACAAATGACTGACGCAAAACAAATCGTCAAGTTACCGCGACTGGTGGTTATAAGTAAGGGTAAAGGGTATCAGCGATAGCCAATATTTTAACTTTTTTAATGTCAACGATAAGATGATTTTATATTATGCCACTGCGCCCCATTGATGCTATTTTTATTCATATCGAAAAACGCTTTTATGTGGTTTATCTTCGTGGTGAGCTGTGGCAACTACCGCGCATGAAACTTGATACGGCTGCATGGCAACGTCGACAGCCCTATCAGGGTGATGCTAAAGCGCTTTATCTTAGTCAGCATCAAACCGTCACTGATCCCCTATTGGCCCAAAAACTGCGCACGCTAAATTTGCCTGTGGCAATGCATGGCAGCTCATTGCCACGATTTGAAGCTTGGTGGGAGATGCAGGGTTTTACTTGGCTCAAAAAATTACTTAATGAAGGTAAGTCGCCGCTGGCCGCTCACCAATCAAACATAAAGACAGTCGCACAAGATACCAATCTTACACATAGTGTGTCAGAAAATACAACTATACAGATGAAGCAAATAAACAATCAGATGAGTAGCAACACTGAAGATGACATTTTTGCCGATATGTTAGCGACTTTAACGGATGAAGTGCTGCATCATCGCTATTGATTTGATTCCCAAAAAATAATGACAAAAACAAGATAATTTGAACAAGGAATTAAAAATGAGCCACGAACGATGAAAGACTACAAGATCATACTAGCTGGGCTAATTTTACTATTGCTGATTATTGTCATCGCTATCTTTGCTTGGCTATGGAGCAATAATCAAAAGCATATGGACCCGCTTCCGATTATGGTCAGTGCTCATAATGACACATCCACGGTTAATGAAGGTGATTCGGACACTATCAATACGACCGTCTTGTATGTACAAGCAGAAGATGAGCTGCAGGTCACGCTAGATAATATCATTGCGCGTTTTGAAACACGCTATCCTAAAATACAAGTATTCACCCGCTACGTAGATGCTAATAAACTGCTGACCTTACCGAACACAGATACGTCTGATGACGATGGTGTTAATAAAGACTCACCACTTATTTTCAATACTGATATTATTATGGCCGATAGTACCATCTCGAAAGATCGGCTAGCCCCTTTACAAGCATTGCTTAAAGAGACCCAGGCTGAACGTAATGCGAACCAAGCAAATATCGTCAATACAAGTAACGACGATCAAAGTAGCCACACGCCCACATCAAGCGATAATAACGAAGCGCGTCATTTGGTATCCTTTAGCTACGCTTTAAAAGACGACAAAGCGGTTGACGGTGTCATCTTAACAGAAAACCCTGCAGCGACCAGCTTCCGAAATTTTTTGCTCTCAAGTGTTGGACAAGATATCTTAAAACAGAATAACTATGACAGCATTGAAGGGTATAAGAACAATATGGATGATTTATTTAACCCGACTTCACGCGCCAAAACTGCCTCAAATGATAGCCTAATCGAAGTAACAGACGTCCTGAGCAACAGTGAGTAGAGATAAACAGATAAATTATCTTTATTTATTTTTTGTCGATTGCTTTTATGCCGTCTTTTTTTTACAATAACACTCCACAATGCGCCTATAGCTCAACAGGATAGAGCAGTTGCCTCCTAAGCGATCGATCCAAGTTCGAGTCTTGGTGGGCGCACCACTTATTGTATTTAGACCTAACCTTGCATTACCTAGACTCCTTCAAGCGCTTCATATCCCTAGCCTCACGCCTCTATTAGACATTTTTCATTACCTGCTAGCATCTCTATAACCGAAACTCTATCAGCCATAACTATTAGTAAAGTCATTATCAATAGTCATATGAAGACATTTCAAAAGATGCCTAAATAATGATACCCTTAGATAGCAATTTAACAGTATTATTAAATGTGACCATAAAAAATAGAGGGAAAATAAAAAATGAAAATTGTAGTTTTAGAATCACTAGGCATTAGTGATGAAACGTTAGATAGATTATCAAAACCTTTAACGGATAATGGCCATGAGTTAGT
>JARIAA010000301.1 GCA_029264635.1 Psychrobacter sp.
CAAATAATGACCAACTGCCTAAAGCGCCAGCTTGTACATTGGTCAACCCAAATTCTAGTTTAAGGCTCGAAAGGGTAAAAGCAAGAATACCAATATCAGCGCCATCACATAACAATACAAGAAAACAGAAAAAAAAGGCTAGTTTCCAAGGTTGTCTTTGCACAGAGCTTGGATTCAAAGTTATAGCAGCACTTTTCACAATAGATATCCTTATGGTTGTGAGAAAGAAACTTGTAATAATAGCGACGTCAATCAGGTATCTGCATCCTAGCAAATCCCTTAGTAGGGTTTGATAAATTAATTACTGGTCAACAGCCCATTTACTCGCTGACTTCTTTAATCATATTGCGCGCGATAATGATTTGCTGAATCTGAGTGGTGCCTTCGTATAACCGATATAAGCGCACATCACGATAAAAACGCTCAATACCATAATCTGCAATGTAGCCTGCGCCGCCATGTATCTGTACCGCTCTATCAGCCACGCGGCCACACATCTCGGTAGCAAACATCTTGGCACAGGACGATTCCGTGACCACATCTTTACCTTCATCACGCAGGCGTGAGGCATCAAGTACCATAGATCTGGCGGCATAAATCTCCGCTTTTGAATCCGCAAGCATCGCTTGAATCAATTGAAAATTAGCAATAGGTTGCCCAAACTGCTTACGATCCACAGCATAGCGTAGTGCGTCGTCAAGCATGCGTGTGGCCGCCCCTGTACTTGCGGCAGCGATATGTAAGCGGCCTTTATCAAGTACTTTCATAGCGGTCTTAAAACCCACACCCTCGACGCCACCGATCAAAGCACTGGCAGGCACTACGCAATTATCAAAGATAACGTCACAGGTATGGGCGCCTTTTTGTCCCATTTTTTTGTCAATTTTGCCTAAAGTAATACCAGGGGTATCGCTTTCAACGATAAAAGCGGAGATACCGCCAGCCCTTTTGTTCTCGGGATCGGTGCGTGCCATCACCGTAAATACGCCCGCTTCAGGTGCATTAGTGATATAGCGTTTGCTACCATTAATAACGTAGCTATCGCCCTATTTGATAGCAGTGGTTCTAAGCGACGCAGCATCTGAGCCTGCTTCTGGTTCGGTTAAACAAAACGAGCCGATAATCTCACCGCTTGCGAGCCTTGGTAGATATTTTTGCTTTTGCTCTTCGGTGCCGTCAATGACGAGGCCTGATGAGCCAATGCCATTATTAGTACCTATCAATGAGCGAAATGCAGGGGAGGTACGTCCCATCTCAAAAGCGACAATAACCTCTTCTTCCATTGTCAGACCAAGCCCACCATATTCTTCAGGAATCGTGAGACCAAACAGACCCAACTCGCGCATCTGACTAATAATATCTTCTGGAAGGCGATCATTTTCTGCGACCCAATCTTCCTTAGGGATCAATTGATTGTTTACAAATTGGCGAACCGTATTGACGATATGGTCAAGGACTTCCTTATCTCTAATCATGGGATTTTTCCTTTGTTTAATAGATACTTAAATTAATAATGGACTTAAAATCATCTGGAATAACCAGCATAATCGATAACTTATTTAATTACAATACCTTTGGTTTAAAAAACCGCTATGCGGTATTTAGTGGATAAATAGCATCGTAACAGTTCCAATTTTTATAGAGTTGACTAAGATTTAGGCTTCACAAAAGGGAATAAACGGTATATATTGGTATTTTATACCGCTATGCGGTATTAATTATTATGATCATTATTTTATTTATAGGGTTTGTGAGAACATGCCTGTGGTTATCTAAAGATGTTATTTAAGGGACAGCACCATGGAAGAAACAATTATCATATGTGAGCAACAAGGAGAGGGCGTTAGTGTTATAACGCTAAACCGTCCCAAAGTGCGCAACGCTTTAAACGCTGAGCTACGTAAGCAAATGGCAGAGATTTTCATTCAGTTAAATGATGACCCAGAGACTAAAGCTATTGTGCTGACTGGCGGTGATAAAGTGTTTGCAGCGGGTGCTGATATCAATGATTTTTTGACCGCAAAAACGGTCGATGTCTATCTGCGTCAAAGCGAACGCTATTGGGATGCCATTACTAATTGCCGCAAGCCCATCATCGCAGCGGTCAATGGCTATGCGCTAGGCGGCGGTTGTGAGCTTGCGATGCATGCTGACATCATCGTCGCGGGCAAATCTGCTACATTTGGCCAACCAGAGATTAAAATAGGACTGATGCCGGGCGCAGGAGGCACGCAGCGGTTATTCCGTGCGATTGGCAAACATAAAGCTATGAAAATGGTTTTGACAGGCGACATGATCAGCGCTACCGAGGCGGATCAAATGGGATTGGTGTCTGAAGTGGTTGACGATAAGATGACTATCACGCGCGCTATTGAAATCGCTAAGCAGTTAGCAGGTTACTCACCAATTGCTTTAACCCAAATTAAAGAAGTTGCGAGTTTGGGCATAGATATGCCGCTGCAAGGTGCATTGGCTTTGGAGCGTAAAGCCTTTCAGATTTTGTTTGATACCGAGGACCAAAAAGAAGGCGCAAAAGCCTTTTTAGAAAAACGTAGTGCAAATTATAAAGGACAGTAGCTTGTTAAAAGACGTATAGAAGTAGAGCTAATCAGCTTTAAAAACGAGAGCAGATAAAGGATTATGATGACCATGAATACATTGGCTGTGACATCATTGGCAATAATAGGCACTGGTATTATGGGTATGGGTATTGCGCAGATTGCTGCCCAAGCAGGCATTCAAGTGCTGTTATTTGATGACAAGGCAGGAGCTGCCGAGCAAGGACGTCAATCCCTGCAAACGACACTTGAAAAACTAGCGGCCAAAGGTAAATTTACCGATGAGCAGCTGCAATCTACTTTAAATAATCTGAGCGTGATTGAAGACATCTCTAAAATTGCTAAAGCTGATGTCGTCATTGAAGCCATCATTGAAAACTTGGATATAAAAAAGCAGCTTTTTAAACAATTAGAGAGTGTGGTGACTGCTAAGACAGTTCTGGCTACCAACACCTCATCGCTATCGGTCACTGCCATTGCCTCTGATTGTGATTATCCAGAGCGCGTGGCAGGATTTCACTTTTTTAATCCTGTACCACTAATGAAAATCGTTGAAGTGGTTCCTGGTCTCTCAACTAAAGCCTCAGTAGTAGAAGGGCTTATGGATTTAGCCAAACGCATGGGGCATCTGGGCGTAGTAGCGAAAGACACGCCTGGTTTTATTGTCAACCATGGCGGTAGAGCTTACGGTACAGAAGCTTTAAAAATATTAGGCGAGGGAGTTGCAAGTTTTGAGGATATCGATCGTATTTTACGGGACGGTGCTGGCTTTCGCATGGGGCCGTTTGAGCTCCTTGATCTTACAGGTATCGATGTCTCGCATCCAGTTATGGAGTCGATCTATAACCAATTTTACTTTGAGCCTCGCTATCGTCCCCATCCTTTAACCCGTCAAATGCTGATAGGAAAAAAGCTTGGCCGTAAAGTTGGCGAAGGCTTTTATCACTACACAGAAAATAAAAAACAAGATGGTCAGAGATTAACAGCGAACAAGTCACAACGATCATCATCAGAAACATCATTTTCTAAGCGAGTGGCTGATGCAGTCGTTCGCTCAGTTTGGATTGCGGCAGATTTAGTAGAAGATAAACAGCGGCTGGTGGATTATCTAAACGCTAACGGCATCACTATCGATGATAATGATAAGCCAAATTCTGGCAGCTTAATATTGCTGGCAATCTATGGCGAGGATACGACCAATGCAGCTATCCGCTATCAAGTAAATCCTAAACAAGCCGTTGCTATCGATATGCTAACTGACTTATCCAAGCACCGCACGTTGATGCCGAGTATCATTACTGAAGATACATTTGTGACACAAGCCTATGCTTTATTTGGTCAAAGCTTAAACATCGATTCAGAGAAAGACTCCAACGAGGTAAACAATGGTGGCGCAGCAGTACAAAGTGCCGTAGATGCCACGCTAATTGCCGAGAGCACGGGATTTGTGGCGCAGCGAGTCGTCGCTATGGTGATCAATCTAGGTTGTGATATTGCGATGCAAGGCATTGCGACACCAAAAGATATCGATAATGCTGTCAAGCTTGGATTAGGGTATCCCTATGGTCCTATCTCTTGGGGCGATGAGCTGGGTGCCGAGCGTATTTTGCTGATCTTAACGCGTATTTATAGCTTAACAGGAGATCCGCGTTATCGTCCGAGCCCTTGGCTACAACGCCGTGCCAAGCTAGGCATCTCATTATTTACTGAGCAGAGCAATTGTCAACGCTAAGAGCTACACCAATTTAATAAACCCTATATTTCAATCAAACAAACTCTCAAAACACAACAAGGAAACGTTATGTTAGATGCCTATATTTATGATGGATTAAGAAGCCCGTTTGGTCGCCATGGGGGAGCACTTGCAACCGTGCGTCCTGATGACTTGATCGCTACAGTGATAAAGGCGTTGGTTGATAAGCACCAGCTACCTAACGACACTTTTGATGAAGTGCTAATCGGTAATACCAATCAAGCGGGCGAGGACTCACGCAATATCGCCCGAAATGCTGCATTGCTAGCAGGACTCGATGTCACAACGCCTGGTCAGACCGTTAACCGTCTATGTGCTTCGGGGCTATCCACTGTCATCGATGCTGCGCGCGCCATTACTTGTCATGAGGGTGACGTAATGTTAGTGGGTGGCGTTGAGTCAATGACGCGCGCGCCTTTTGTATTTGCCAAATCAGAGCAGCCGTTTAGCCGTGATTTTAAAGTATTTGATACCACCATTGGCAGCCGCTTTCCCAATCCTCTTTTGACGAAAGAATTCGGTAG
>JARIAA010000030.1 GCA_029264635.1 Psychrobacter sp.
TGAGCAATCTTAATTTGATGCGGGTTACTGAACAAAACGTCGCCATCATCGATCAACCCATTTTCATTAATATCTTGATAGATAGAAAAGTTGGTTAAGCTTTTTGGCAATACATCGCTTGGTTCAATGACGTTTTCAAGCATCGGCTCTTTGGCTACAGTAGGTGCATTGGAGGCAATACTTGGAGAGAGATAACGTAAAGCAATAGTATCAGGCTCTGCACTGTTTGAGGAGCCAGAAAACGGTGTTGGGACATTTGGAAATGCATAGCTCAATGACACAGTGGCATCGTATCTGCCAGTGTTTGTTAAAATATTGACCCATTGGGTATTACTACCGAGATTGATGGTTTGTAATATCGGCTGAGACAGAGTGATATTATATTTTTTTAAGGCAGAGGCTTGTACTTGGACGTGATTTGAATCTTTTGATAATAGTAGGCGTTGATCATTATTGATGTAATACTGCGCATGGGCGATGTTGTCGATAATACTCATGGTATTGAACGTAACCGCTGCCGCAGAATTTGATTGCATAACCAGCATGGCTGCGGTTAAGGCAGATAGCTTAGCCGCTTTGGTTGACAGACGAGTAGACTGAGCCATACAAGGAAATGCCATATTATGCACTTATCCAATCAAATGTAAAAAATAGAGGAAGAGGTCTTTGCCTCGAGACGAATCTAGGCAAAGACAGTTTTACGTTATCTGTGTCAACCACAGATAACGACATATAAATGGATGAAAACTAAGGCGCCGTAGTACCGTCAGGATTGAGTTTTACGGCAAAGACCATTGCTGCATATCTCTGCGGTGCAAGCTTAGTAACCGTACCGCTGATCGCAGTACTGTTAGCGTTTGCTCCATAAGTATTGTCTACAGGCAATGTATTGGCGTCAGCAACTTCGCCAAGCTTAATTGTAAAAGCAGGGGAGGTACCTGATGCCAGTACTTGTGCCTTATTCTTAAAGCGAGCTGTCGTATCCGTTACAATAAGATCATCAAAAGTAAATCTTAGGTCTGATTCTGAAAAGTTATTAAAAGCGGTAATCTTATAAACAATACAATCGCCAGGTGACGCAGCTACGTCTCCTTGTGTAAATACCAAGGTAGTAGTGGCAGCGCACGTTTCATTGAGCGCTTGCTCTTTAACCAGTTTTAAGCCTTTTACCGTTGTCATGTTTTTGACAATACGATCCCCTGTAGTTGGAGCATCTTGCCCACCCAATACTAAAGTCACTGTCGTTGTTTCAGTTGAATCAATCACAGCCTCGTTAGATTCAACTTTATAGTTGATGGTGACTGTTGAATTGGGTGCCATTCCAGTCCAAGGTGGCGCGCCGTTTTTAGGTACAGCCGTGCTCAGATCGTTATCGCCATTGCCATCTCGTTTTATGGTATAAGTAGCGTTAGGTGTAGCAGGGTTGTTGTCAGCGTCATATACAAGCTCAACTGAGCCTGTGACGACGGTAACTTTGTTATTAGCGCCTGGCGCAATCGTGAATTTCACTTCGCCTGGTGCATTGCCTTCTATTTCTCTACCAGTATTGCTTATTACCACTGAGTGAGTGACCTGAGTGGTACTGGTGGTACTAGTAGGAATCTCTTTTTTAGTTGGCGATACAATACTAACGGCTCGCTGATTGGAAACCAAAGGTGCAGCCGAATCACTACCTGTTGTGGTATTGATGGTACCGTCTGTAACTTCACTATCGTCGCCAGCTGGATAAAACTCTTTGGTGTTTTGCTTGGTATCCGTAGCATCGGTGCTATCATAAATGATTTGGTTTTCACCAAGATCTAAGCTTACAGAAGCATGGTTGATGATCTTTTTGGCATCAGCGAGGACTTCGTTTTGGTCTTTTTGCACATCAAAGGTGATGGTTGCTTCTTGTCCGACTTCTAGGTTTAAAAGCGTGACTTTAATGCTATCGTTAGCGTTACTATTACCTTTGCCTTCATTACCTGGGACGATAGTGGCATTATTACTAACACTTAATTTTGGTTCATCGGCTAAACGTAAGCCTTCTGGTAAACCATTAAAGACTATGATGTTGTTAGCATTAGCAGCGTAAGGTGCGCTCTCATCATTACGGACCGTAATGGTATAAGTCACATTAGAGCTTGGATCATTTAGGTTTAAAGTGCTGCTCACTTTACTGGTAATCTTGAAGACAGGAACCTTGGTTACACTATTGTTGATATTGGTCAAGGTGGCTTTGGTGGCATCGCTACTGGCAAAAAATGCGCTGGCTGCTGATAGCGTTAAGTTCTGTGAATTACCGCCAACGTTTCCAGCCGTTTTTGCTGAAATGAGGACATCTGCACGCTCATTGGGTTTGAGTACAATTTTGGTATTTTGAAAATCTGAACCCGTTACAGTGGTCGATTTTTTTACAGAATTATCCGCATTGTAAACTGTATAGGTAACGTTAGTCGCTGCCAAATCATAACTGCTCGTATCTTGCGTACTACCTGAAATGGTGCCGCCCTGAGCCAAATTGAGGGTATAAGTATCTTCTACGTTACCTGAGTTGGTTAAGGTATGGTTGAAGGCAACGCGACCTTTAGGAGATACGATAGCTGCACGATTATAGTCATCGGTCGCATTTGTGTCGTCATTTTTAGCAGCCAAACTAAAAGCGGCACTTTGTGTGATGTTGACAGTCACGGTATTAGACTTGACAGGAGTCTGGGCAAGGGTACCTATTTTATAAGTAGCCGTTGCTACGTTATCAATAGTGGGGGTAGACTCAGCAACAGATTCAGCTGCATTTGCCATATTGGTCATACTAAAAGATGCTGCGATACTGAGCGTTAATAGTGAATATCTAAAAGTGCTGGATTTCATCCACAAAGTCTCCCGACTAAGAAAAATATAAAAGTTAATTAACAATAGTGTTTAGTGATACATCTGCAACTTTGTTAGCAGGTAGCCATTTGATGTTCCAGCGTAGCGCTTTATATTCAGATAATGGGATTTTTACAATCTTGCCATCTACTTTGCGCATAAGTGGCATATCTGCATAGTTTTTGCCATCGACAGTTGCCTGTGCACTGCTCGGTTTTGCTTCCCCTGTAAATACCATATTGGCTGGTATAGGTAAGGTGACAGCGACATCACTGATAGGCTGATCAATGACATTGGTATAGATAGCGCGATATTGTACGGTTTCTCCTTTTTGAGCATTTGATGCAGCCACATAACTGACCTTACCATCCGCTTTTTTTATGATCTTGTTGGCTTGCAATTCCATTTTTAGAGCATCTGCTGAATAAGAGGCAGTCATCAATGAGGTGCAGACTAGAGTAGTGATGAATGCTTGTCGTAAAATTCGTGTTGGTGTCACATCAGTTTCCTCAGTTATAGGCGTTCTATTTGTACCGCTTTTGGTGTTTGATATAACAAATCAAATATCAATAACCTGTGTTTATGAGCAGTAGTACTATAGATAGCATTTCATTATTACAAATTGTTTACAAACAGTCATCAAAAAGATGACAAAAGGTAGTGAAAAGTTTGTTGGCGGCTTGATGAAATGGATAACAGCAATAGTCAGTTTACTTAAGGATTCAAGTGCCCATCCCTTTAATCAAAGGGTCATATTTTCAGTAGTCTATCAGGTATTAAAATTTAGAATTAATCTGCTTTTAATTGTAAGGTAGAGGTGGTCTGCTATACAGTAGGGGAAGAGAGAAAATCAAACTGTTTTTACTGATAGAAATCTTTACAATTATGCCTTTAAAAATACTTATAGAATGGGTACGTTCACAAAGAGAAATATGTATTTTAAGTAATGCAAAATATATGCCAACGATAATACATAGACGGATAATGACAATCTGAAGCTAGTAGATTAAGATAAAAATACGAATTTTTGCTCCACTATAGGAAGAGAGTGAGATGCTATCTTCAATATATGAACTTTAATCCTGCTTTACTAGCTGGTAAATAAATCATGAACGACATCATTTTAAAAAAAATTATTCATTATTTATTTAAAAAATACTTGTGATATTATCATTTCTTTATGGCTATAAACATTTGGCTCATAAGCGCCTATAATAAATGACTATGATTATTTTATGACTATACAGATAGCTATCACTATCGTCGTTAGATTCGATCAATCAGAGCAGCGCTCATTGATTGTGTTTAAAATCAGTTACATAAGCGCGTAAGACGATGGAATGCTTGAGGGTAGCAAAGATGTCATAAAATAAATTGTTGGCTTGCCCTCTACATTTAATTAAGGATCTACCACTAGGTAGGAATGACTCATATAAAAGGACAAACAAAGATGAATTATTATAAGGATGCTGATAGTAACGAAACAAAAGAATGGCTTGACGCTTTTGAATCTGTCATCAAGCATGCGGACAAGGATCGCGCGCAGTTCTTACTCAAAGCTTTATATAATATGGCCGTTCAAGAGGGTCTACCATTTAACCGTCTAGATACTGCTTATATTAATACGATTGCAGTCGAAGATGAGCCTATGTATCCTGGCGATTTAGCGATTGAACGTAAAATTCGCGCTCTTATTCGTTACAATGCTTTGGCGATGGTCATGCGGGCGAACAAAAACGACGATGACTTGGGTGGTCACTTAGCAACATTTGCGTCAAGTGCGACGCTTTATGAGACTGGCTTTAACCATTTCTTTCGCGCGGCGAATGACCACTTCGGTGGCGATATGATCTATTATCAAGGTCACTCTGCACCAGGTATCTATGCCCGCTCTTATCTAGAAGGCCGCTTGACAGAAGAGCAACTAGAAAATTTTCGCCGTGAGGTGGGTGGTAAGGGTCTATCAAGCTACCCGCATCCCTACTTAATGCCTGACTATTGGCAGTTTCCAACGGTTTCTATGGGTCTTGGCCCAATCATGTCGATTTATCATGCGCACGTACATCGCTATATGGAAAACCGTGGCTTACTCGAAGCGGAAGGCCGTAAGATTTGGACGTTTTTAGGCGATGGTGAGACAGATGAGCCAGAAAGCTTAGGCGCGATCTCTCTTGCTGGGCGTGAAAAGCTTGATAACTTAATTTGGGTTGTCAACTGTAATCTACAGCGTCTCGATGGTCCCGTACGTGGTAATGGCAAAATCATCCAAGAGCTTGAATCAGTATTTCGCGGGGCAGGCTGGCGAGTCATTAAAGTTATCTGGGGTGGTAATTGGGATAATCTACTGGATAAAGATGATACTGGCGTTCTTAAACATCGCATGGAAGAAGCGGTTGATGGGGAGTATCAGCTTTATGAAGCGCGAACCCCTGAGTTCACTCGTAAAGAGTTCTTTGGCAAATATCCAGAATTAGAAGAGATGGCAAACGAGCTATCTGATTATGATATCTCACGTCTAAATCGTGGCGGTCATGATCCGATGAAAGTGTATGCCGCTTTTAGCGAAGCCATGAAAACTAAGGGTCAGCCAACCGTTATTTTGGTTAAAACTGTTAAAGGTTATGGTTTATCTACCCAAACCCAAGCGGTTAATAAAGCACACCAAATTAAAAAACTTGATCAAGATTCTTTAATGTATTTCCGTGATCGTTTTGAATTGCCATTTACTGATGAGCAGTTAGAGACCCTTCCTTTTTATCGTCCTGATGAGAAGTCAGCGGAGATGAAGTACCTAAAAGGTCGCCGTGAAGCCTTGGGAGGTCATCTGCCCAATCGCCGCAGTGGTCATATCCCACTGAAGATTCCTGAGTTATCTATCTTTGATCGAGTACTTAAAGGCAGTAATGGTAAAGAGCAGTCGACGACGATGGTATTCGTGCGTCTCTTATCAGCGATGCTCAAAAATAAAGACATCCAAGATCGTGTGGTGCCTATTGTCCCCGATGAGGCGCGTACTTTTGGTTTAGAAGGTATGTTCCGTCAACTAGGTATTTACTCTGCTTCTGGGCAAAAATATACGCCTGAAGATAGTGAAGCATTGATGGGTTATAAAGAAGCCATCGACGGTCACATGTTAGAAGAGGGCATTAACGAAGCGGGTGCTATGAGTACGTGGATTGCGCTTGCGACCAGTTATTCTGTCAATGCTTTACCGATGATTCCGCTTTATATTTACTACTCTATGTTTGGTTTTCAGCGCGTAGGCGACTTGGCATGGGCGGCAGGTGATTGTCAGGCGCAAGGATTTTTACTTGGAGCAACCGCTGGTCGTACCACACTAAACGGTGAAGGTTTGCAGCACCAAGATGGCCATTCGCAAATTTTATTTAATGCAGTACCCAACTGTGTCTCTTACGATCCCTGCTTTGGTTACGAATTGGCTGTGGTTATGCATGATGGCCTACGCCGCATGTATGGTGAAGGCGAGCGCGTTTATTATTACCTGACCGTGATGAACGAGAACTACGAGCAGCCTGCCATGCCAGAAGGCGTTGAAGAAGGCATTAAACGCGGTATGTACTTACTTGAAGATAATGGGTCAAGCCAAGTGCAGCTGTTGGGTTCTGGTGTCATTTTACGTGAAGTACAAAAAGCATCGAAGATACTAAAAGAGGAGTTCAATATCACCTCCAACGTATGGAGTGTGACCAGCTTCAACGAGTTGACCAGTGATGGTATGGCATGTGATGACTATAATCGCCTGCATCCTATGGAAGAAGAAAAAGTGTCGTGGATAACTGAGCAGTTGGCTCCGCACGAGGGTATTGTAGTAGCGGCAACAGATTATATGCGTAACTACTCAGAGCAAATCCGTGCATGGTTGCCAGACAATCGCCCTTATACCACACTGGGTACGGATGGTTATGGTCGTTCTGACACACGCGAACAGCTGCGTAGCTTCTTTAATGTAGATGCTGCTCATATCGTCGTTGCTACCCTCAAACGTCTAGCGGATGAAGGTGAGGTTGAGATGCGCTTAGTAAAAGATGCGATTTCAAGCTTTGGTATCGATGTGGATCAACCACCTGCATGGCAGCAGCAGCCTTACTATGATCATTCCCCAGATGCGCCTGCACCTGCGCCTGACCATATTAATCCAAATCCTGTACCTGAGTTTGTCGATGAAGATGATGAAGAGATTAGCACTGAAGGTCGCGCTGAAGATCAAGCCGATGCCGATTTACTCAATGATGGTGACGTCAAAGAATAATAATCATAAGACAAGGCAATCATAAGAGAAGGAGAGTAAGGATGGAAATTAAAGCCCCCGATTTTGGTGTGGATAGCGCCGAAGTCAGCGAAATTATGGTAGAAGTTGGCGACGTCATCGCAAAAGACGACAATATTATTTTATTAGAGTCTGATAAAGCTTCGGTGGAAGTGCCAAGCTCGGCTGCTGGTAAAATTACTAAAATTAGTGTCGCTATTGGTGATCAAGTTAGTGAAGGTATGGTACTGCTCGAGCTTGATAGCGATGCGGGTACGGACAGTGAAGATAATAGCCAAGACAACAACCAAAGTGCAGATGCAGACAGTAAAGACGCGCCCGTCGCTGACCAGCAGGAAGAAAAGGACAACGATAGCAAAGCAGCTGAGTCAAGCTCGCCTAAACCTGCTGCAAAAGCAGGAGCTGCAACGACACATGCATTGCCAGACCTTGGTGTCGATGAGGCGCAAGTGGCTGAGATTATGGTCAGCGTTGGTGACATCGTTAGTGCAGATCAGTCAATCTTATTAATTGAGTCTGACAAGGCTTCAGTTGAAGTCCCAGCGCCAGTAGCTGGCAAGATTGAAAAAATACTGGTCGAAGCAGGTGATACGGTTGCCAATGGGCAAGATTTTATCGTCATTGTGAGCAGTGATACTGATGATGCTAGTGATGAGCGCGCTGAAACACAGGCAAAAGCCAGCACAGATACCTCTAGCGATAGCGCTTCTACTAACAGTACTGCTAAAGAAAGTACGGTATCGGTTGAGCCACAAACAACCGGTGAACCAAAGCAGGCGGCAGTTAAATCGTCTTCTACGGGCGGCCAAAGCGAAAAACTCACCGAGTCTCAGATTAATAAAAAACTAACAGAAGTTTATGCAGGTCCTGCGGTGCGTAAGCTGGCTCGTCAGCGGGGCGTAGATATCACTGAAGTTAATGGCTCAGCACTTAATAATCGTATCTTAACAGAAGACTTGTTTGCGCATGTGAAAGACAGTCTAAAGGCTCA
>JARIAA010000039.1 GCA_029264635.1 Psychrobacter sp.
TGCAGATAGGCAATACGCGCTATTTGTAACTGTTTGGCAGCGGCGAGGCGTTTGTCTTCATCCCACCACCAGCTCATCCAACCTTGAATGTATTCAGTCGGTCGATATTCGCTTTGCGGGGTCATCCATTCGACAAAGACTTCACGCTCCGTGCCCATAAACAAGGGCATGCCGCCGCCACCGCAAAAGCCCACCAACACGCCAGCTTGTGATAGCAAACGCATCGCTGCTTGGGTAATGGACGTGCCCGTACCAAGCAAGATAGAGGTGGTATTCGCGATAGGAATGTTGTAATACAGATTGGCTTTGTCGTCTTCAGTCAGATAGAGGACGCGACCGTCTTTTTGCATGACCCGGCAATGTGACAGATAATAGATATTGGCACGTTTAGAGTGCAGGATTGTTTTGAGGTCGGAGGAGACAAAGCTGTTATCGGTATAAGCGTTGGTAGGTTTAGGCATATAAATTCCATCTTTTAAAGTAAAACCATAGTAGGGATATGGCTTTACTTTAACGGAACTATGTCGACAGTACAATAAGTAAGATTAAGATCACGACAGTATCTGTCGTAAAGGTTTGCGATAAAAATTAAAAACAACGATATTGTTATATATAATTAACAGCTGCCACAGCCAAACATTAGCCCCATTATTTTATGTTAGCGTTCAACGCTTTGTAGTAAATTCTCGTTTATTTGATATGCTAATCTGAGGTAAGTTGAAAGACTCACACTTTGTAAACCACAATTCTATTAAATAAATAATATAAAAAGAGGTGCTTACCATGTCAGATTTAGCAACTATGAGCCCAACAGAGGTAAGAGCTCTAATCAGTAAAAATGAGATCAATAAACCTACTTCTGGTATGTGTAGAGGGCATATACAGGCAAATTTAGTCATAGTTCCTAAAGAATTGGCCTATGACTTTTTATTGTTTGCACAAAGAAATCCCAAGCCATGCCCTGTTTTGGATGTGACAGATGTCGGTAGCGCAGAGCCAAAACTGATGGCAAAAGGAGCAGATCTAAGATTTGATATACCAAAATACAGAATCTATAAATTTGGAGAGCTAGTAGAGGAAGTATCAGACCTAAAAGATTACTGGAGGGATGATCTTGTGGGCTTTCTTTTAGGCTGTAGTTTTTCTTTTGAGACGGCTATGTCAAATGCATCGATACCTATTAGGCACATCGAAGACAACCATAATGTCCCAATGTATATAACGAATATAGAAACTAAACCTGCTGGAAAATTTTATGGCAAGATGGTTGTAAGTATGAGGCCGATACCCTATCAGTTAATAACAAGAGCAGTACAAGCAACCTCTAGGTTCCCGCAAGTCCATGGTGCCCCTATTCATATAGGAGACCCTAGTCTAATCGGTATAAAAGATATAAATGTGCCTGATTTTGGCGAGCCATCAATTATAAAAGAAGGGGAAGTTCCTGTCTTTTGGGCTTGTGGCGTGACGCCTCAAAGTATCGCTATGACCAGCAGGCCTGAGCTAATGATTACCCATTCTCCAGGTTATATGTTTATCTGCGATCCTAAAGATGAAGACCTCGCCGTACTGTAATTTTCACTACGATAATTTTCACTACGATAGGTTTGGATACGATAATTTTATATCACACGGATGAGGGTTATTTAGCTAAAAATATATGCTACGATTCAATATATTCAAATAAAAAAATGATTCTCTTCTCACTCTAATGGAATAGTAAATAATATGAATATTAACTTCCCTGACCTTGAAAAGCTGATAAAGATAGCTGAGCGCTCTAACATAAATTCTTTAGAAGTAACGGATGGTGCCGCGCGTATCTCTATCATATGCCGATCTGAGGATAATGAGAGTATCAGGAGTAACAACGAGCGTAATTTTGCTAGCAAATCTAACCTAAACCAGCGAACAACGACAAGCGCTGATACTAATGAGAACGCTGTTGACAATAGCGATACAGGTCTCAAAAAAGAAGCAAATGAAGACGTCCAAAAACAAGTAACAGCGCCCATGTTAGGGACTTTTTATCGGCGCTCAGATCCTACTGCTGACGAGTTTGTTATAGTAGGTGATAAAGTGGATAAGGGACAAACGCTATGCATCATCGAGGCGATGAAAATGATGCACGAGGTCAAAGCTGAGTTTCTATGTACGATTAAAGAGGCATTAGTGGATGAAGGTGAGGTTGTAGAATATGGACAGCCGTTGTTTGTCATTGAACCTGCTAGCTAAGATTGGCTTAGATTACTCACTTACTGTACCTTTTAAGAAGACCAGCTTAGGAAGACTGACATGTTCTCGAAAATTTTAATTGCTAACCGTGGTGAGATCGCCTTGCGCATTATTCGCGCTTGTAAACAGTTGGGTATTCAGTCAGTCATCGCGCATTCGGAGTCAGATAAAGACTCACTCCCAGTACGCCTCGCTGATGAGAGTATATGTATTGGGCCTGCTAATGCTACACTTAGCTACTTAAATCAAAGAGCCATTGTCGCCGCGGCAAAAATGACCAATGCCGATGCCATTCATCCAGGCTATGGGTTTTTGTCTGAAAACGCAGAATTTGCGGATTTGATTGAAAAGTCTGGTCTCATTTTTATTGGGCCAACCGCGGATAATATTAGACAGATGGGAGACAAGGTCGCTGCCAAAAAACAGATGATTGCTGCGAGTGTGCCTTGTGTACCTGGTTCTGAGGGTGCTTTGTCCGCAGATAGCGATCAGATCATCAAGGTTGCAGGTGACGTCGGTTATCCTGTTATTATTAAAGCGGCGAGCGGAGGCGGTGGACGCGGTATGCGCGTCGTAGAAAAAGAGGCTGATTTATTATCCGCTATTTCTATGACGCAAACAGAAGCCAAAGCCAACTTCGGTAGTGCTATCGTTTATCTTGAAAAATATCTACAAGCCCCGCGCCATATCGAAATCCAAGTGCTGTCTGATACTCATGGCAACGCTATCTATTTAGGTGAGCGCGATTGCTCTATGCAGCGCCGCCACCAAAAAGTGATAGAGGAAGCCCCAGCACCAGGTATTACTGATGAACAAAGACAGCGGATAGGTCAAGCTTGCGCGACTGCCTGTCAGCAAATGAAGTATAGAGGGGCGGGCACATTTGAGTTTTTATACGAAAATGGTAAGTTCTTTTTTATCGAGATGAATACTCGTATTCAGGTTGAGCATCCGATTACCGAGATGGTCACTGGGGTTGATATCGTGCAAGAACAAATACGAGTAGCGGCAGGATTAGAGCTGGCACATAAACAAAGCGATATCGTCATCACGGGACACGCCTTTGAGTGCCGTATTAATGCTGAAAACCCTGATACCTTTTTGCCCAACGCGGGGCGTATAGACTACTGTCACATGCCAGCAGGTCTTGGTATTCGAGTGGATAGCCATATCGAATCAAACTATACCGTTCCGCCCTCTTATGACAGTTTGATCGCGAAAATATGCGTGCATGACCATTCAAGGGCGGCGGCGATTAAGAAGATGCAAGCGGCGTTATCAGAAGCGCAAATTACAGGCATTGATACCAATATTAGCCTGCACGAGCGACTGTTTAAAGATGCAGCGTTTTGTCAGGGTCAAGTAAGTATTCATTATCTGACCGAATGGATAAAAGACAATATATAAAAATAGATTTGAAGTATGAACGAAAAATAAAAACGATGGAGCGTGTGCTAATGGAATTACAATGGCAGCGATGCAGTGAGACCAATCTAACTTTGTTTTTTCCTAAGCCTATAACGTTAGACAAACAGCAGCAGTGCTGGGCGCTCGCCGATAACATACAGCAGATGCCAGACGTCTTAGAAGTCGTCATCGGTATGAATACGCTGAGTGTGTTCACTGTCTCTCTTAAATGGATTGAGCTTGAAGCGCTTAAAGATAAACTCTCAGCTCTGCTTGATGATATTCCTTCAAAAACAATAAAGGGTAAGCATGTGGATATTCCCGTGCATTATGGCGGCAACTATGGCCCTGATTTAAAAACACTCGCCATTGAATTGGGTCTCTCCGTTGAAGCGGTTGTCAAATTACATACCGAGGCGACTTATACCGTTTATTTCCTTGGTTTTCAGCCTGGATTTCCTTATCTTGGCGGTTTATCTGAATCCTTATATTTTCCAAGACATGCGACCCCAAGAACGAAAGTGCCTGCAGGTTCGGTCGGCATTGGCGGTGAACAAACGGGTGTCTATCCCTTTGAATCCCCAGGCGGTTGGCAGCTGTTAGGTCAAACCGATATACCGCTATTTGATTTAACGAAAGCGTCGCCTACTTTGCTTAACGCAGGCGATACTCTAAAATTTACCGCTATTAATATTTATGAATAAAATACCTTTACATCAGATATCTGCTCATACCAATAAATAGAGGCTATCAATGAAGATTTTAACCACGAGTGCGCTTGCTAGCATCCAAGACTTGGGACGATTTGGCTACCGAAGCATGGGCGTGGATAGAAGCGGGGTAATGGATAGCTGGTCTTTGCAAGCGGGAAATGCGTTGTTAAAGAATGATCTCAACGAGCCTGCTATCGAAATAGCGGTCGGTAGTCTCACGATACAGTTTGAAGAGGACGTTAGTTTTTGCTTAACGGGTGCGCTATACGAGGCATATATAGATGACAAGCGCATTCCTTGCTATTGGCGTATAAATGCGCAGGCAGGGCAAACGCTTAAACTGCTGCGTCCACTGCAAGGTATGTATACTTATCTGTGCGTACACGGCGGCTTTGATATCGAGCCGATACTGCAATCGTCTAGCACCAATTTAAAAGCCAGCTTTGGCGGTTTTAAAGGTAGGTACCTTAAAGCAGATGATGTCTTGAAGGTTAGAACAGCGTCAAGCTTACCTGTTATAGGGGTAGCTCGCCTTGAGCCGACCAATATCATTAGAGTCATAAAAAATAGTGAGTATAAGTATTTTACGTCTGCCTCAAAAGACGCGTTTGAATCACAGCGATGGCAACTACAAAGCAGCAGCAACCGTATGGGCTATCGCTTGGATGGTACTCCACTTGAGTTTAATGAACCTATAGAAATGAGCTCGCATGGTGTCGATATCGGTATGATTCAAGTACCGCCGCAAGGACAGCCGATTGTTCTGATGGCCGATGCCCAAACGACGGGTGGCTACCCCAAGATTGCGACAGTGATTAACGCTGATATAGGACTTATGGCGCAAATTCGGTTTGGTAAAACCTGTCAATTTGTCGTCGTAGAGGTAGAGCAAGCGTTACTTGAGCAGCAAAAAAGACAACACTATATCGAGCAAATTAAGGAGTACGCCCATGAAAGTTGATTTAAATGCCGACGTTGCAGAAGGCTGTGGACAAGATGATAAGTTGATGACCATAGTTAGCTCGGCCAACGTGTGCTGCGGTCTACATGCAGGTTCTTATGCTGAGATGCTAGCGACCTTGCAATTGGCAAAGAAAAATAACGTTAGGGTAGGCGCTCATCCCAGTCTAGACGATAGAGAGAACTTTGGTCGCAGTGATCAAGTTTTGAGTGAGGAGAGTTACCGTGCCTTAATGCGGTATCAGTTGGGAGCGACCAAAGCGCTTTGTGACTTGGTTGGTGTGCCGCTTGAGTATGTCAAACCTCACGGCGCTTTATACAACCAAGCTGCTGCCAATGAATCATTGGCAGATATTCTGGTCAGTGAAATTAAGAATTTTGATGCCAATCTAAAAGTGATGGGTTTGTCGGGTGGCTATCTGGTCAAGTCCGCAAAAAGTCATGGGCTAGAGGCGATATCTGAGGTATTCGCTGATAGAAACTATGAAAAAGATGGCTCGCTGGTCTCACGTAGCAAAGATCATGCCCTAATAACGGACACGCAAGAGGCGACCAATCATGTCATGCAAATGATTACTGAAGGGTTTGTGATAAGTATCGGCGGCGAAAAAGTGCCAGTAGAGGCCCAAAGCATATGCTTACATGGCGACGGCGAACATGCCATTCTTTTTGCTCAGGAAATAAAAAAGCAGTTACAGCTAAAAGGCATTGAGATATCCGCGTAATAACCAGTTAATAATAGTTTGAACGACCTACTCTTTATAAAACAAGGAAGTTTATGAGTACCTTAAAAAAACACAATACCGCCATCCTAGGGGCTGCTTTTTTGATGGCAACCTCAGCAGTAGGGCCAGGGTTTTTGACACAAACGGCTACTTTTACCGAAAGCCTGATGGCAAGTTTCGGTTTTGTTATTTTAATCTCTATCATTATGGATATTGGGGTACAGCTCAACGTTTGGCGAATAGTGGCGGTATCCAAAAAAAGAGCACAGGAAATTGCTAACTTAGTGTTTCCTGGCGTGGGTTATTTGCTTGCGTTCTTGATTATTGCTGGTGGCCTTGCTTTTAATATTGGTAATATTGGCGGCGCTGGGCTTGGTATGCAGTCGGTGTTCAATATCTCACCCATTACCGGCGCGCTGATTAGCGGGGTTATCGCTGTTGCTATCTTTTTAGGCCGCGAAACTGGGCCTATTATGGATAAATTTGCCCAGCTTATGGGCTTTATTCTCATTATTTTAATTATCTATGTGGTCTTCAAATCAGACCCACCATTAGCAGAAGCTGTCACCAAAACCATCATGCCTGATAAAATCGATGCCGTTGCTATTGTGACTTTAGTAGGCGGTACGGTTGGCGGCTATATTACTTTCTCTGGCGCTCATCGCTTGTTAGAAGCAGGCGTGAGCGGGGAAGAAAATCTAGATTCAGTGACCAGAAGCTCGGTTTCTGGTATTTTGATTGCCTCTGTCATTCGCATCTTTTTATTCCTTGCTGTCTTGGGCGTGGTCTCCAAAGGTATTGCGTTAGATCCGTCAAACCCAGCAATGTCGCCTTTTCAGCATATCCTTGGAAACACGGGTAAAATCATCTTTGGTATTGTCATTTGGGCCGCCTCTGTCACCTCGGTGATTGGTGCTGCTTATACGTCGGTATCTTTTATGACGAACTTTCATCCATTCATTGAGACCCATAAACGCTATTTTATTATTGGCTTTATCGTCATCTCGACATTCGTCTTTGCCACTATCGGTAAGCCTGCTCAAGTACTTGTACTTGTCGGGACGTTAAATGGCTTAGTATTACCTATTGCGATGGTAATCATACTTATTGCAGCCTATAGAAAAAATATCGTCGGCAATTATAAGCACCCTATTTGGATTGCAGCCTTTGGTTGGGTAATTGCCATTGCAATGAGTATATTGAGCGCGATGACGATCGCTCAATATCTTGGTATCAGTTAAGGAGTTTATGATGGATATAGAACAAGTGGCACGAGTGGTTGCACTCGTTGAAAGTAGCCAAGTATATAAAGTCACGATTGAAGATAATGGACAGTCAATGACAGTAGTTAATAACGTAAATTATCAAGAAACAGTTAGCCCTGTAAAAACAAAGGCTATTGAACCTAATGCAGACGTCAATAAAGCTTTATCACAGATACGCGCGACGCACGTTGGTCGAGTTTATTTAAGTGAAGATGGGGCAACTGATCATTTAGTGCGCAAAGGCGATCACATTAAAAAAGGTCAAACGATTGGCTTTATCGAAGAGTTAACTCGATTGTTACCTGTGGTTAGTGACAAAGAAGGGATTGTGAGCGATATCTTAGTTGAGGATGGACAAGGGGTTGAATATGGACAGTCTATTTTAGCTTTGGAAGTGTCTTAAAACTACTCATACCAACTTTCATCGATTTAGTACGTCATTTTCAACCCATAATAGATAATTATCATCTAAAAAACTTATCTAATATCATGTAAGCATTATCAAAAACCGCCAAATACGCTCATGATTTGGCGGTTCTAAAATATAACAGCTAATCTCATCATTATAATGCGATTTGTTGGGCCTCGCCCTTTTCAAGTGCAAGCTTAGCAGCAGCAGAAGCAACGGCTAAATCTTGCAAACCAACACCAGTACCATCAAACAATGTAATCTCCTCATCTGAGCTACGACCTGCATGTTTGCCAGTAATAACGTCGCCAAGAGTAGTGATATCACTTTCTTTGATAGCACCAGACTTAATGGCATGCTGAGCTTCACCAAGACTAATCGATTGCGCGACCTCATCCGTAAATACGGTAGCAGCGGATATCAAGTTGACATCAACTTCTTGTTTTCCGACAGTATCAGTACCAATGCAAGCGATATGTGTACCAGGTTTGATCCACTCTCTCATGAGCAGCGGCTCAAACGCTGAAGTAATAGTAATGATGACATCGGCCTCGCTACATAACTGCTCACGCTCGACAGACTCAAACGGTACGCCTAATTCTTCGGCGACTGCTTGTAGGTTTTTAAGACGATCTTTATGCTTATTCCAAGCCACTACTTTTTCAAAGTTGCGTTGCTCAAGAGCAGCGCGCAGCTGAAAAGTAGACTGATGACCGGCGCCGACTATACCGAGCACTTTGCTGTCTTTACGTGCTAAATGGGCGATCGATACTGCCGATGCTGCTGCAGTACGTACCGCCGTTAGGTAGTTACCGCCGACGAGTGCGCGCAATTTACCGTTATCTGGATTGAATAAGAAAATCGTTGACTGATGATTGGTCAAGCCTTTAGCGGCATAGCCTGGCCAATAACCCCCTGATTTTAAACCTAGTGATTTACCAGCACGGTCAAAACCTGACTTAAAGCCATATAGTGCATCAGCATAACCAATAGCTTCACGGATGACAGGAAAGTTATACGCATCCCCTCGTGACATTGACGCAAAAACATTTTCAACGGCAATGAATGCAGAAGGGCGATCAATCACTGATTTGCAAGCGTCTTCTGATACGATCAATAAACCGTCGTCCCTATTAACACTACTATTAATCTTATTTGTTTCAGTCATAATAAATTCCTTTTTATTAGAAATTCTTTAAATAAAAAGGGGCTGTTGCAGGCTAAAGCTACAACAGTCCCTTTAAACTGATAGAATCATACTAATTTAGCGGATAGGTCTTAGTACATTCTACCGCGTGCAGATACGGGCCACACGGTTTCAACTTTACCATTACGGACACCAATATAAAAATCATGAACGTTACAAGTAGGATCGCAGTGACCAGGTACCAGTTTTAGTTTTTCATTGATTTTAAGCACGCCATGTGGATCGCTAACTACGCCATGCTCATCCGAGCATTTCACATACTCAACATCGTCGCGACCATAGATAAAGGGTAGGCCGCTGTCAACTGACTGAGCTTTTAAACCTGCATCAACAATCGCTTTGTCAGGTTTGGCATGACTCATCACAGAAGTCAGAAGGAACAAAGCGTTTTCCCACTCGCCTGCATCGATACGGTTACCGTCCTCATCTAAAATACGACCATAATCGGCGTCCATAAACGCGTAAGAGCCGCACTGTAATTCGTTATAAAGACCTGAATTACTCTCAAAGTAGTAACTGCCAGTACCGCCACCCGAGATAAACTCTGGTTTTAGACCGATCTCGTCTAGGGCGTCAGCAGCGTGTTGAACTTGATCGATAGCGACTTGAGTTTTAGCCTTACGATCGATGTAGCTGTCCATATGCTGCATCGCGCCTTGATACGCTTGAATGCCAGTTAATGTTAGATTTTCGGCTGCATCAATCGCTTTAGCAATCTCAACAACCGCTTCTGTCGTCGTGACACCACAACGTCCGGCGCCGCAGTCGATTTCGATATAGCAGTGAAGCTCTGTACCGTTTCTAACAGCGGCTTCTGATAATTCAGCCACGTTATCGACATCGTCAAGACAAACGGTAATTTTTGCCCCTAGTTTTGGCAATTTTGCTAAACGGTCGATTTTGGCAGGGTCACGAACTTGGTTTGATACCAAGACGTCTTTGATACCGCCACGAACGAACACCTCTGCTTCAGAAACTTTTTGGCTACAGATGCCAACAGCGTCACCAAGATTTTGTTGCAGTTTTTGCACGTCAACGGACTTGTGCATTTTTCCGTGGCTACGGTGACGCATGTTATGCGCTTTAGCATAATCGCCCATTTTTTTGACGTTGCGCTCAAGAGCGTTTAAGTCAAGGATTAAGCAAGGGGTTTGGATATCCGCTTCGTCCATACCAACCTCAGCTGGGACGTTAAAACCAACTTCTAATTTTTCAGTAATCATGTTCAAGCTCCATTTGTTTTGATTGATTGTATTTACTTAATTAGTGGCACCTAAGGAGATAAAAATGCGTTTAAATTTGCGCTAAGTTAACGCCTGTTTGTGAGCAGTGACTTATAGATAAGACTAAGTCATTCGTTGCTAAAATCAATTCCAAGGCAACTTATCAAGGTCAACGTTACCACCAGTGATGATGACGCCAACGGTTTTACCGGCAAAAATGTCTTGATTCTTCAAGATGACAGCGAGCGGTACGGCGCAGCTGGGTTCGATAACGATTTTCATATGCGTCCAAGTGAGCTTCATCGCTTCAATAATCTCTTCTTCCGTCGCAGTCAAAATATTCGTCACGTAATTACTGACAAAATGCCAAGTCAAATCTTTAAGCGGTACTTTTAAGCCATCAGCAACCGTGTTTGGCGCATCATCAGCGATAATATGACCCGCTTTTAATGAGCGCGCAGCATCATCAGCATTTGCAGGCTCTGCCGCATAAATTTTGACATCAGGGGCTAGGGTTGATAACGTCAAACACGTACCTGAAATCATACCGCCGCCACCGATTGGTGCAACGATCATATCTGGCGTCACGCCACGCTCTTCCATTTGCTCCAAAAACTCACGTGAGCAGGTCGCTTGTCCAGCGATGACGCGTGGGTCGTTGTATGGATGGACAAAGTCGCCGCCAGTTTCTGCTTGAACCTTGGCAAACACTTCTTCGCGTGAAGTGGTTGATGGCTTGCATTCAGTGATGATACCGCCATAGCCACGGACGGCCGCTTTTTTAGCTTCTGGCGCACTGTGCGGCATGACCACATTGCACGGTATACCGCGGCGACCCGCTGCATAAGATAAAGAGAGGGCATGGTTACCTGAGCTGTGCGTACAGACGCCATTTTTTGCCGCTTCGTCAGATAAACCAAACACCGCGTTTGATGCACCGCGAACTTTAAAGGCACCTGCTTTTTGAAAGTTCTCACATTTAAAGAACATCTCACAGCCAGCCAACTCGTTTAAGAAGCGAGAAGTTAGAACAGGAGTGCGATGAATATAGGGCTTAATACGCTCATGCGCCTCTAACATATCATCAAGGGTTGGAATCACTAATCCATCATCGTTTGTGATCATAAAAAATATTCCTTTATTTTTTGTTTAGTGGCTCGCTATTTCATCACCTTTATTTAGTTTTTGCAGTGCTGCGATAATACGCTTGCGCAGCAGCGACGCCTTGACTGAGTTTAATGGGATAATCCAGATCAACCATTGCCATCTCAATGGTGGCAAGCCCTGCTAAAACCATGACCTCAGTCAAAGAGCCTAGATGTCCTATTCTGAATGCTTTACCATTCATCTCACCCAATCCGACACCAAAAGAGACACCATATTTATTAAACGCATGGTTGGTCAGCTTATTACTATCAAAGCCTTTGGGAACAAAGATGGCACTGACTGTATTAGAATACAGATCAGGCGTTTTTGCACATAGCTTAAACCCCCATGCACTAACCGCTTGACGTACGCCTTCTGCTAGACGATGATGACGAGCATAGACATTGTCCAGGCCTTCTTCGAACAATATATCGAGACTGGCTCTTAGGCCATAAATCAGATTTAGGGGTGGCGTATAAGGAAAGCCGCCATTTGCATTTGCTGTTAGCATGTTACGAAAATCGAAATAGGTACGTGGCAGTTTTGCTTGCTCCATGGCAGACAGCGCTTTTTGACTCACGGCTAGTATGGCCATGCCTGTTGCGAGCATAAAGCCCTTTTGCGACCCTGCTACTGCAATATCAACCCCCCATTCGTCCATCTCAAAGGGCACACAAGCGATTGAGCTTACTCCGTCAACGAACAATAAAGCGGGGTGGTCGCTGCTATCCATAGCGCTGCGAACAGCACCAATATCACTTAACACCCCAGTCGCAGTTTCATTGTGCGTGACCATTAATGCTTTTATTTCATGGGCGGTATCTTTGCTTAAAATAGCTTGAAATTTATCAGCAGGTGCGCATGTTCCCCAATCGCACTCAACGACTTGCACATCAAGTCCATGGCGCTGACACATATCAATCCAGCG
>JARIAA010000076.1 GCA_029264635.1 Psychrobacter sp.
ACTGCTAGGTAACTTGCTTATTAGTTTACCAACTATACTAAAACGAATAGGGTCATAAAGACCCTATTAAATGAAATCGTGCTACTAAAGTTGAGTCGTTATTGCAAGTCTATCTCTTAATACTTATAAACCAGCAATTTTGCTTTCACCGTCTTCGCGATCAAGGCCAAACGCAGTATGTAGTGACGTGACCGCTTTTTCTAAATACTGCTCTTGGATAAGCACCGATACTTTGATCTCGCTTGTTGATATCATCTGGATATTGATATTGTTTTCGGCAAGCGTTTGGAACATAAGGCTTGCCACACCTGCATGTGAGCGCATACCGACGCCAACTAGGGACACTTTAACCACCTCGTTATTGCCAAGTATTTCTTTGGCGCCAATCTCGTCTTTGACCTCATCATTAAGCACTTTTAAGGTTTTATCCATATCAGTACGGTTAACGGTAAAAGTAAAATCAGTACTGCCATTAATCGATAGATTTTGGACGATCATATCGATTTCAATGTTGGCGCGGCCAATGGGACTTAAGATAGCGGAGGCAATACCAGGGTGGTCAGGAACACCGCGCACGACTATTTTTGCTTCGTCGCGATTAAAAGCGATGCCTGAGATAATTGCCTGTTCCATGTTGTCTCCTTCGTCTATCGTAATTAGGGTGCCGACAGTGTCTTGAAAGTCCTGATCGAAGCTACCGTCGTTGTTTTCATCAAAGCTTGAGAGTACACGCAGCGGTACACCGTATTTACCAGCGAACTCTACTGAGCGAATCTGTAAAATCTTAGAGCCCAGACTTGCCATCTCAAGCATCTCTTCAAAAGTGATTTTCTCAAGCTTTCTGGCTTTTGAGGTGACGCGAGGGTCGGTAGTATAAACGCCATCAACATCGGTATAGATTTGACACTCGTCAGCGCCTAAGGCTGCGGCGATGGCGACGCCTGTGGTATCCGAGCCACCACGACCAAGAGTAGTGGCATTACCGTGCTCGTCTGTACCTTGAAAGCCTGCAACGATTACCACTTGTCCAGCATCGAGTTGTTCACGAATGTTTTTATCGTCAATGCTTTCGATACGTGCTTTGTTATGAGCGTTGTCGGTTTTGATCGCCACTTGCCGACCTGTAAATGAGCGGGCGCCAATGCCCAGCTCTTTAATCGCCATCGCCAGTAAAGAGATCGATACTTGCTCGCCTGTTGAGACCATTTGGTCATATTCACGAGGGTCAGGTTGGTTACTGATTTGACGTGCTAAGTCGATTAGGCGGTTGGTCTCGCCGCTCATAGCAGAGACTACGACAACCACTTGATGACCATGATCATGCCAGCGTTTGACACGTTTTGCGACGTTTTTGATACGGTCGATACTGCCCATCGATGTACCACCGTATTTCTGCACTATTAACGCCATAAAATTTACCTATATATTCGTCGATGACTGTCAGTTGTTATTGACCTTAAGTCTACTTAAGCAGGCTTTGCCAGATGAAAGTAAATAACGATGAAGCCGGATTATAAAAACTGCGCCGCTGTCTTTTGTTTTTAAGTGCGGACCAACTGGCTGCTTGAGCGCCATACTTTATACCATATTAGCGTGCTAAGTTTAAGTTATCATCGCTATTAGATATATGGCGATTGGTTATAGTGGTCATAACCAATCGCATACCTTTATGCCGTCACGCTTGATTATATTAGCTAAGCTGAGACTCTATCCACGCTGGTAGAGCGTCGATGATGGCGGTAGTATTATCTACTTTAGGAGCACCGCCTTGTGCGTAGTCAGGCTTTCCACCGCCTTTGCCACCAAGCTCACCTGCCAAATGACGAATAATATCACCCGCTTTAACGCGATCGGTCACAGATTTGGCGACACTGGCTGATAAAGCGAGTTGCCTATCTTTATCGCCGATTAATACAATGACGCTGTCTGGTAGTTTGGACTTAATATCATCCATCAACGGTCGAATTGACTTACCATCAATGCCTGCCAAAGTGCTAATTAACACGGGCGTACCTGCAATGGTTTGCACATCGTCAAGTAGACTTGCTGCTTGGGCGCTCGCCATCTTTTGTTGTAGACGCTCAAGCTGTTTTTCTAAATCACGCTGTTTGTCTGCCATGGTCTGCACGCGCTCTGCTACTTCAGGACGTTTGACTTTAAGCTTACTCGCTAAAGCACTGAGCTGCTGATCACTTTGCTGGATATATTTAATAGCACTCATACCAGTCACCGCTTCAATACGGCGGATACCTGCGGCAATGCCAGACTCACCAGTAATTTTAAAAACCCCAATGTCGCCTGTACGCTGTACGTGAAGTCCACCGCATAGCTCGATAGAGAAGGGCTTTTGCTTACCATCGACTGTGATATCTGTACCCATTGTTAAAACGCGAACGTCATTGCCGTATTTTTCTCCAAATAGCGCTACTGCGCCTTTATCCATGGCTTCATCAATAGACATGGTTTTGATACAAGCGGGTGCATTGGCCTGTATTTGCTCATTGACAATACGTTCAATTCGGCTAATCTCAGCGCCGCCTACAGGCTTGTCATAAGAGAAGTCGAACCGTAATACGTCGCTTGACACCAAAGAGCCTTTTTGAGTGACGTCGTTTCCTAATACTTGGCGTAACGCTGCATGAAGTAGATGGGTGGCAGAATGGTTTTTGGCACTGGCTGCACGGATACTCGAAAGCACTTGTGCGTCTGCCGTTTGCTGCGCGCTAATGCGGCCCATGTTGACCACGCCATAATGAATGATGGCTTGTCCAGATTTTTTGGTATCTTGTACTTCAAAGACGCCCGTCGCCGTGCGAATCTCACCCAGCTCGCCAACTTGTCCACCGCCCTCAGCATAAAATGGCGTACGATCGATAACAACGACACCTTCCATCCCTTCATCTAAGCTGTCAGTAGATTTGCCATCCTGATATAACGCAATAATATTGACGTTATCTGTTTCTAAGTGCTCATAACCAATAAATTGGGTAGGCTGCTCTACTTGTATAACATTACTATAATCAACATCAAATTTACCAGCATCACGCGCACGCGCGCGCTGTGCTTGCATGTGCTCATCGAACTCGCTTTCATCAATAGCAATACCACGCTCTCGCGTGATATCAGCCGTCAAATCAAGCGGAAAACCATAAGTATCATACAGCTTAAACGCAGCTTCACCAGAGAGAATATCCCCATCCTGTAAGCCTTCAAGCTCGCTGGCAAGCAGGCGCAAACCTTGAGCCAATGTCTTAGCAAACTGTGCTTCTTCTTTTTGGATGGCATTTTCAATCACGCTTTGCTTGTCTTTTAGCTCAGGATAAGCATCGCCCATCTCAGTGACGAGTGGCGCAACCATCTTATAAAAGAAATCACTGTCAGCGTCAAGTTTATTGCCATGACGTACCGCTCGGCGAATGACACGGCGTAGCACATAACCGCGCCCCTCATTACTTGGCATCACACCATCCGCAATCAAAAATGCGACTGCACGTATATGATCTGCAATAACTTTTAGTGATGACTGCTGTTCATTGTTAATACCTAAAATATCAGCGGCAGCATCCATTAAGTGGACGAATAAATCGATCTCATAATTGCTGTGGACGCCTTGCATAATAGCGCTAATGCGCTCAAGTCCCATACCAGTATCGACACTAGGTGCTGGCAACGGCAGCATGGTGCCGTCCTTTTGACGATTAAACTGCATAAAGACACAGTTCCAAATCTCAATATAGCGATCGCCATCTTCTTCTGGTGTACCTGGCAAGCCGCCTTCAATATCGGCCCCATGATCGTAAAAGACTTCCGTACAAGGCCCGCAAGGACCAGTATCGCCCATTGTCCAGAAGTTATCAGAGGCGTAAGGCGCGCCTTTATTATCACCAATACGAATGATACGCTCCGCAGGCACACCAATATCTTTATGCCAAATATCAAAAGCTTCATCATCGGTTGCATAAATGGTCACATACAAGCGATCTTTATCGATTGCTAGCCATTCATTGGACGTTAAAAACTCCCAAATGTAAGCGATACCAGCCTTTTTGAAGTAGTCACCAAAAGAGAAGTTACCGAGCATCTCAAAAAAAGTATGATGGCGCGCTGTATAACCAACGTTATCCAAATCGTTATGTTTGCCGCCTGCGCGTACGCATTTTTGTGAAGTTACCGCTCGGCTATAGTCACGTGGCTCTATCCCCAAAAACGTCTCTTTGAACTGGTTCATGCCTGCATTGGTAAATAGCAAGGTAGGATCGTTATGCGGAATGAGGCTCGACGAGGGGACGGCAGTGTGCTGCTTGCTTATAAAAAAATCGATAAAAGCTTGACGAATATCGGCTGAGCGAAATGGCTGGCTCACAGCGGCTCCTTACTGACAGATAAGAATAAAATAAAATAATTTTGTAAGCGATTTTAGCACAAACACTCAGGTTGTTGATATAACGTTGTTATTATCAGGTACCGAGCAAGGTCAATTTTAGCTTGGTATTTGTGCTGTCTGATTGCGGCTGCGAACCCATGCTAAAATGATGGCCACAATCATTATGAGACCCACTATGCCCAGCATTGGATAAACGGTGCCAATAAGCTTACTAAAACCAAGCTGACTTAAGCCAAGGCCAACGACAGCAAAAAATGCGCTCAGCCATTTGAAGCGATTGGTTGCTGGTGTAGCAAAGCGTGTACTAAAGGCAAAAAACATACCCACCGCAGTACTGTATATCATGCAAATGAGCGTCACTGACATAAGTATCGCCAATATCGGTGAGATATTTGAGGCCAATCCTAAAGTGGGCATCTCAATGCCTATAAGGGTATCGATGTTAGCAAAAAGGCCAATATTGAGTAAAAAGATCAGGATACCTAAGCCAAGCCCGCCTATCGCTCCACCGCTGGCTGCTGTTTTTTCTGAGCGCGTCATACCCCCAATTACTGCCAGCATAGGAAAGCCAACCGCAATATTAAATGAGGCATAAAGCACCGCACCGAAAAACCAACTAGATACTGGCCAATTCGAGCTAATAGTAGGTATTTCTTGCGCTACCTTATTTAGCGTAGCGCTTGATGCGTTGCTGCTAAAAATGGAGTAAGTGGTAATAGCCAATATCAATAACAGCAGGACGGGCATAATGATACTGATAAGCCTGATAATTCCCTTTACTTTTAAACAAAGTGTGGCAATTACCAGTACCGTCATAAAAATGCTGCCCACCAGCGGCGGCCAACCGTACTGCTGAGTGAAAATGGAACCACTACCAGCCAGCATGACCACACCAACACCAAACAAAAAGAACGATAACACCACATCCATAACCAATCCAGCACGCGTGCCAAACAGGGTGTATAGTACTTTTTTGTGTGAGTGGGCCTGCATGCTCGAGCTCATGCGCGCAATTTGCATTCCTAAAAAAGCAAAAAGCGCGGCACTAACCAGCGTACCAATAACACCTGCCATACCGTAGCCAGTGAAAAACTGAAGCACTTCCTGACCAGAGGCAAAACCTCCGCCAACCACCACGGACATATAAGCTGCCGCTATTTGCCAAGATTGTTTGTTCACTATTACGTACTCCTGTCCCTGAAGCTGTAAGTTGGTTAGGCTAACGCGCCTTCGGCGATTAAGCGTTAAACAACAAGGTTATGGCGGCTAGGCTTTATAAAAAAAGCCTAGATACTAGCATGCTATTGGAGAGAAGTCAGCCACAAAATGGAGTATCTACAATTAGTGGAAGATTTTACTATAGGCACATCTATGATTGGTAAAGTACTCATAATGATATTGATAGTAGGAATTGATTAATTAGTCAAAATAGCCGCATCGGTTTTATCCAGTTTATCGGTGACAAAAGGATTGGCTTCGATAACTTGCACCGGTAAGTAACGTAGTTGTATCTTAATAGGCAGATAATCAGGAAAGTCATCTGCCATAGTCTGAGTAATATCCGCTTCAATTTGGCGGACATCATAAGAGCTGGGTGTCGTCTCTCCACGAATAACGGCTCGAACAATCTGATGGTCATCATCTCTATCAAACTGAGTATTGGTTAGGACATTGCCTTTATCTATAAAATAGTTATTAATGGTTTCTTTGACACTACTCTCAAACGTTTGTTGTTTGGCATTAGTATTTAAATTGATCGACAAATAAGTCCCCAAAACCGCTAACAATAATAAAGTCACCGCATTACGTTTGCAAAAAGTTAGATAAGTATTTGACTTATAATCATCATCGACCAAGCGACGAAACCCCAATACCCATAAGACCAAGGCGTTGGTAAACTGAATAGCGATAATATTGGTGATTGCCAATAATAGCGCGCCAAGGCCAAGCTGCATCTCACCATGAGCCAATAAAATCCCACTGGCAGCAAGCGGTGGCACCAAAGCGGTTGCGACTGCTACCCCGACGACTGCCACAGATAAGTGCGGTGAGACCATCGCATAAGCGCCTGCCGTCCCACCTGCTAATGCAATCATCAAATCCATAGAGGTCGGCTGGGTACGCGATAGTATCTCTGCTGTCAGTGGCTGTCCACTATGCAGCCAACCCACTGTAAACCCAACCAATACGACCAAAGAGATACCAGCTAGCACCGTAAATAACGATTTACGTAGTAGGGGCATGCGATGGTCAATAATCGCCAGTGCTATTCCAGTGATAGGACCCAGCATCATAGCGACCAACATGGCTCCAATGACTACTGCTGCAGAATTGGCGACCAGTCCGTAGCTGGCAATAATGGCTGAGAGCATGTTCATCACAAAGTACATCTTGCTAGGTAGGGCATTGGCTTCAATTCTAACCCGTACCTCAGGGTAATCTACTTTTTGATTACTAAACTGCTCGGCAATAAACTGCTTATAAGACTCAAGTTTAGATTCTTTTTCGACCTCATTTTCAGCATACGTCGGTTCATTTTCTGCTTCAATGACGTCCTCCTTATAGGAGTCGATATCGCTATCAATATTTCTAAACGTTGGTTCCGCTGCGCCGTCGTTAGATTCTGCTGTGGTAGATTCAGTGATAGAGGTTTCTACGGTTGCAACGACGACATCGGTACTTAGCGAAGTCATGGTTACTTTAGGGTTAGAATACTCAGCGTTTTCTTCTGTGTTCTCAGCTGGTGAAGGGCGATAGGTTTCTTTGGCAGATAAGGTCATAGCAACAGAGCTTTATAAGTGATATACACAATGCCCTTATTGTAATGATAAATGATAAAAAGCGTATGAGTTTTTGTAGACTGATAGGAGAGTTACCTATAGTCAAAATGAGTTGACTTTATTATCGTTTTTAAAAGTACCTATAATGAAGAGACGATAGAAAAAAATCAAAGCAGAAAGAGGTATAAATAATAGTTTGTTGAATCAACAAATAACTCCCTAATGTTAACATGGTTTTGTAGATAAGTCAGCTGATATAGATGGCCTGCAAGTCTAAGGTAAATACTTACTATCCGTGTGGGTTTAGCGTATAAAGATAGTATAACCACACTAATTATAAGGATTAACTAATGAACTGGCCTCTATTTTCTGTTATCTATTCAATCGCAGCAACAGTAACTATCGGTGTATGTATGATCGCAGCATTAGTGACTGGATTCAATGAAATCCCTCACATTCAAATGGCCGTAATAGCTGGTAT
>JARIAA010000174.1 GCA_029264635.1 Psychrobacter sp.
CTGGTAAAGAGATTGCCGAAGCAGCACAAAAGCGCGGTGGTCTTGATGCCATTATCCATAACGCTGGCGTGACCCGTGATAAGACGCTGGCTAAGATGGACGAGCAAAAATGGGATATGGTCATCAACATTAATCTTGCCAGCATCGCTAAACTGAACCGGTATCTGCTAGACAACGAAGCGTTGAAGGATGATGCGCGTATCGTCTGTGTGTCGTCGATATCAGGTATCGCCGGTAATTTGGGCCAAACCAACTATGCCACTTCCAAAGCGGGCGTTATTGGACTGGTGGATGCTACAGCCAAGCAGCTGGCAGAAAATAATAGAGGAATAACAATTAATGCGGTCGCACCAGGTTTTATTGAAACACAAATGACCGAAGCAATTCCTTTTGCTATTCGTGAAGCGGGTCGCCGTATGAACTCTATGAGCCAAGGCGGACTACCCATTGATGTGGCAGAGACTATTGCTTGGCTAGCTTCACCGGCCTCAGGTGGACTTAATGGCAATATAGTACGGGTCTGCGGCCAGAGTTTATTGGGTGCTTAAAGCTGATTTTTATTATACAGACCTTCTTATATAGACCAGCTATTTCTAATAGTTTTTTACTCAAAAAGCTGCCTTCGGGCGGCTTTTTACGGTTAATTCTTGTACGGTTTGTTAAAAATAAATTATTTTGTAACCAATTTAGTGCGCTATTTGCGCCCCTGTTTTATGATATATTCCATATAATGCTGTAAAATAAACAGGTTAAGTACTGAGTATTCATATCAAATTTACCCCAAGCCTTACCTAGGATTGATCTATGTCAGATAAACACTACGATACGTTGCCAAAAGCCCATACCACTTACGCCAATATTATCAAGAACTTATTGCCCATTGGTGATAATCGTAAAGTGGGTAGAGACGAGTTACCACAAGCGACTTATTACGTGGATGATCTACATATTGATCAGAGTAATCTGAATGATTATCGCAAGATTTGTGGTTTTGCAGATAATGGCAAAATCCCCATTACTTACTTCGCTGTATTGTCACAAGCTCTGCAGATGAACATGATGGTCAAAGAACCATTTCCTTTTGCGATGTTAGGTCTGGTACATGTTGATAATAGTGTGACGCAGTATCGTCCTGTCGGTGAGCGTGAAACCGTATCTATGTCGGTTGCGTTCGCTAATTTACGCGATCATACCCAAGGGCAGCAGTTTGACTTCGTCACGACGGTTAAGTCACAAGAAGATGTCATTTGGGAGGGGATATCCACTTATTTAGCCCGAGGTAAAAAGTCTGATATCAGTGCCAGTAGTATCAGTAAGCCGCGTCCAGTGACGGTCAAGCCTATGGTCGATGAAGAAGGTACTCATACAGTTTTTGAGGTGCCAGAAGATATTGGTCGTCGTTATGCCTTTGTATCTGGCGACTTTAATCTTATTCACTTACATCCATTATCCGCGCGTGCTTTTGGCTTTCCTAAAGCTATTGCTCATGGCATGTGGTCTAAAGCGAAGTGTTTAGCGATGATGAGCGAGTTGCCAATGGCTTGTACCGCTGAGGTGTCTTTCAAATTACCGATATTTTTGCCGTCAGAGGTGGAGCTGATTGCTGAACCGATTGCCAAACTTGAGAATCGAGAAGATGCCTGTGTTTTCGGTTTGTATAGTGCTAAAAACAATAAGCCCCATCTTTCGGGAGTGATTAAATTAGTTGCTGAAGCTTGATAATAATCAGCTGAATTTTAATTCTAATATCTAACTAACATCTATACCACTATGACTTTAAACACCAACGATGCATGCGTTACCAGTGCTAATCACGTGCAAGATTTTACCACTGACAATGGGGTGAATCTCGCCGAAATTTTAGAGCCTTATTTTCGCCCTGATGAACAAACCATTGTATGCGGTGCACTTGATGAGACTAAGATAAAAGCTTTAGCGGATTCGGGGGTGGAGTTAATCATCAACTTACAGCCCGATGACGAATTAAGCTTTGATGAAGCCGCTGCTGTAAAGCAAGCTGGCATGTCTTACGAACAACTACCAATAAGCGGCGCCAAAGACTTAAAACAGCTCAATATATTGGCGTTTGATAATATACTGCGTCAATATCATGGCAAAAAAATCGCCATGCACTGCGGGTCTGGCAATCGAGTTGGAGCAGCGATAGCCCTGCGTGCAGGTTGGCTACGCGGGCGCAAGATGGATACGGCTTTGGAGCGTGGACGCAGTCATGGCTTGACGAAGCTTGAAGAAGAGGTTCACAATCGCTTATTGGTACCGCGCTAGTTTACTAATGGCTTGTTGTAGAAAATAGCTAGCATTTTGAAAAGGCGACCAATGGGTGGCCTTTTTTCTTATAAATAAATCTATTTGCACTTATTTTTCTAACGATAATAGTAAAAATTTAAATCTTTTATGAAACTAAATGAGGCAATAATAATGATGGGTAGTAATGCAGAAAATAATCATGAGCAGAGTAATGTCGAGATTGAGGGTCACTTACAAAGATTGCTCACAGATTTGCAGTTAGATGATGCGCCAGCGGGTGGGTCACTAGTAGTTTATCAAGCGGGCAAGTGTATTGCACAAGCTAGCGTTGGTATGGCGCAAATCGATAAACTGTGGCAACCAGATACCTTATCGCTGAACTTCTCTACTGGTAAAGGCGTGCTGGCAACACTTGCTCATGTATTGGTGTCGCAGCAGTTGCTGGACTATGATACGCCTATTGCGCACTATTGGCCTGAGTTTGCAACCAATGGTAAGGCCGATATCACTTTACGGACGCTGATGCTACATCAAGCTGATTTATTTGC
>JARIAA010000177.1 GCA_029264635.1 Psychrobacter sp.
GCCTCGCCGTAACATTTTTAGAGTGAATTGACTATAGTCATGGTTTTGTCTCGCTCTTAGCCTCCTATTCTACAATCAAAAAATTCCTAACTCTGAAATTGGGGATTTTTTCCGAGCTGATTTTAAACTTTAGTGCGCATTGTGTTTACTCTCTATTCTTTGCATAATATGGTAATTGAGTCTTGATCTATGCGTATTATTGAGAAAAATATGACATTGCTTATGGGCGAAATTATCACTTGATATAATTTTCCTAAATAGGATTTTATAGTGACCAGTGTTTTAGAGCTATTGCAAACCATCCCAAATTGGCACTTAGCAGGCTTCTTTATCGCTGGTATGATCGCTTTTATCATCTCTACTATCTCAGGTGGCGGCGGTGCCATGCTACTGATACCCGTCACCTCTTGGATGATCGGGACAGCGGTTACGCCGCCCGTGATTAATTTGGCTACCCTTATTAGTAATACCTCGCGGCTTTATTTATTTTGGAATGATATTGATTGGTCATTGACTAAATACTATGTACCAAGTGCTATCTTAGGCGCTTGGCTGGCAGCATTGATCTTTAGTCGTTTAGATGCAGGCTGGATTCAGTTATTAGTTGGCGTATTTTTGGTATCTACGATTTTCCAATATAAGTTTGGTAAAGTAGATAAAACCTTTGATATGCCAAAAGCAGGCTTCATACCTTTGGGATTTTTCATTGCTTTTATGAGTACATTGGTGGGTGGTCTTGGCCCTATACTGAACCCCTTTTATATGAATGCTGGACTAGAAAAAGAAAACCTTATCGCCACCAAGACCGCTAATTCTTTTTTTGTAGGTATCGTACAAATTGGTAGCTATGCTTTTTTTGGCGTACTTACTGCCAAGCTTTGGATATACGGTTTCGTATTAGGATTAGGTGCCGTGGTTGGCAATATCATTGGTAAACGCTTTTTAGCGGGTATGAGTATCAGCCAATTTAGGATACTGCTGCTCATGCTAATGGTCATCAGTGGCTTAGTCATGATAGTCAGAAACATTCACGTGCTGTTTTAAAGTGAGCCCAGTATAGTGTCTTAACAAGAGCCATTGATGAATTTTTGAATACTTATGATACGATAAAATTCATATATACCTATGTTTCTTGTTATTTTTAAAATATTCTGTTACTTTTGCGAAGTAACAAAGAAAGTCTATTGTTAATAAGTTTAGTAGTCTTACTAAGCTCATCTTAATATTATCGGTAATGGCGTTATTTTTTTAACAGAGTCCTATTAAATTTTTATTGTGCAAATACACACAAGGAGCGTCGTGTGAAAAAACTATCTTATCTAGCGCTTGGTCTTTCTATACTTTCTTTGACAGCCTGCAATAACGCAAATGAAACGGCAAGTACAGAGACAGCTGCCACCGATGGCTCAAGTGAGCTAACCCCACCTTCACGTCCAGAATGTATTGCGCCTGCAAAACCAGGTGGCGGCTTTGATTTGACCTGTAAGCTTGCCCAAGCAGGCTTAAAAGATACGGGCATCCTAAAAGACCCCATGCGCGTGACCTATATGCCAGGCGGCGTAGGGGCGGTTGCTTATAACAAAATTGTCGCTAATGATCGTGCTAATGACGATGCCATTATTGCATTCTCTACTGGTTCTATTCTCAATCTATCGCAAGGTAAATTTGGTAAATTCACCGAAAAAGATGTGAAATGGTTAGCAGGTGTCGGTACCGATTATGGCGCCGTCGCTGTAAATGCTGATTCAGAGATAAAGACTTTAGAAGATTTGGTCAATGTTTTAAAAACAGATCCGAAATCCGTCAGCTTCGGAGCGGGCGGTAGTGTCGGTGGTCAGGATTGGATGCAAACTGCGATGTTAGCCAAAGCTGTCGGTGTCAACCCCAACGACATGACGTACGTCGCGATGGAAGGCGGCGGTGAAGCTATTACCGCGGTCATGGGCAATCACATTACAGCTGTTAGTGCGGGTATTGCAGAGCTTATGCCACAAACCAATGCTGGCAAATTACGCGTATTGGCGGTGTTTGCAGATGAGAGATTGGGTGGAACTATGAGCGACATTCCTACTGCTAAAGAGCAAGGCTATGATGTCACGTGGCCAGTCGTTCGTGGTTACTACATGGGTCCAGATGTTAGTCCTAGCGCCTATAACTGGTGGAAAGATGCCTTTGACAAGATGCTTGCTGATCCAAAATTTGCTGAGATACGTGAGCAACAAGAATTATTGCCGTTCTCTATGACAGGCGATGAGCTACAAGAGTATGTTTATAAGCGTACGGGTGAGCTGCGTGATTTGTCTGCTGAGTACGGTCTTGTCGAGGCTGAAGCCAAATAGTGATATTGAGTTTCAATCATTCGCTTGAATACTAAAGCTTCCTATTTTAAAAGGCTGGCAAAAGATGGATATGTCAGCCTTTTGTCCCAAAATTCAAGGAGTCTCCTTATGACCATGGAACGTCTGTTTTCTGGGCTCATGGCACTGGTTAGCTTATTTTTAATATACTTAGCAATTGGCTATGTCGCTCCCATTGCCTACGATCCAATTGGTCCTCGTCCTTACCCCATTTTAATTTTTTCTTTACTGGCTTTTGGATGCTTGGTAGTGGCTTTTCGTCCAGCAAGTTTTACCAAAGCGATTGACTTAGAGCTTACCAAACCGATTATCAGAAACTTAGTGCTCTGTGCTCTTGCGCTACTCGTTTATGGCGTTATTTTTGAATTAATAGGCTTTATTCTTGCTACTATTTTGATGTCCTTTGCCGTAGGTTTACTCTTTGGAGGCAACCCGCTTAAAAGTCTTATATTTTCAGTATTGATCAGTATTGGCTTATACGTCTTATTTGACATACTGTTAGATGTCAAATTACCACTTGGATTGTTATCAGGGATAATAGGATAGCCGATATGGATACTTTTGAGTTTTTGATGCATGGTTTTGCGATTGCCTCCACCCCAAAAAACTTACTGATAGCGCTTATCGGGGCTTTTTTAGGGACGATTGTGGGCATGTTGCCTGGTCTTGGTCCGATCAACGGGGTGGCAATATTATTGCCATTTGCCTTTGCTTTAGGCTTACCACCAGAGAGTGCGCTCATCTTACTTGCTGCGGTCTATCTTGGTTGTGAATATGGCGGTCGTATCTCCGCCATTCTCATTAATGTGCCAGGTGATGCTGGCGCTATTATGACGACGTTAGATGGTTATCCGTTGGCTAAGCAAGGTAAAGCGGGTATCGCACTGTCTTTATCCGCCGTCAGCTCTTTCATTGGTGCGACGATTGCCACGATCGGTGTGGTTTTATTTGCCCCGTTATTAGCCAAATGGGCCATATCATTTGGACCCGCTGAATACTTTGTATTGATGGTATTTGCTATTACCTGCCTCAGTGGTTTGGTCGGTGACCAACCTGTCAAAACAGGTATTGCCGCTCTAATCGGTCTTGGTTTGGCGACCGTTGGTGTCGATGCCGTCACAGGTATTTATC
>JARIAA010000220.1 GCA_029264635.1 Psychrobacter sp.
GGTCAGAGATACCGCGCACCAATTCTTTATTACCTATTTTGCCATAAAAACTGGTGCTTTCAGATAACTCACTAACATATTCAGGCGACGCATAAGGCGTATGCCATATCTGCATCGGATGAATGCGTGAAGGCTCACTTTGATCATTGAACAGTACCAAACGCCCATTGTCAGCTAATGCCATACCATTGCAATAAATGGGGTTCGTCAATTGTTTTTTGATCAGATTATAAGGAAATAATCCTGTGATACCTAAGGCAACATCGTAGAATAAAAACAACACGTCCTCACCATTGGGCGATACAATTTTACGTTTAAACTTTAAGTCTTTGGCACCAACGTTATTAGCATCGAACAACTTATACTCACCCGTTTGCAGATAATAGCCACCGGGAAATATAATGCCGTGATCCTCTGGCAGTTGCACACACGACTGCCCAATCGCATCCAAACGTAGTACAGCTTCGGTCAAAGTGTTATAAACGAAATAGCGATAACTGTCTTCGCGATACGGCAATATCTTCAGCAGTATTAAACTGCCAACTTTGGCATAAGCAATCTCGGCATCGGTCAGCGATTGGGTGCGATCATTCACAGGCTCACTATAAATACCCTGCCCTGACTGGGTATTATCCTCAATCTTAATGGTCAAATCGCCACCAATGGTTTCCACAAATATGGTATCTAAGATATTCATATGCGGGTATTTGCCATTGATCATCTGATCACGCGTGGTATCTACCCAATCAAAATCGTAAGCAGGAGGCAACTCGATATCACGCTCGCCTCGATTGTCCACGTAGGCAATCTGGGCAGCCTCTGGTATGCCTTGGCTAAAATCTAGGGCGAAACGAAAGACACGAATATCAGTAATACGCTCGCCAATTTGAAAGGCTAATAGTAATTTGCTGTCTTTGACGGTCAGCTGAATCAGCCGCGTTTGCTTGTAATATCGATATAACTCGTTAAAGTCTTGGACAAATGCCTCTTGAACTAAAAAGGTGTTTTTTAGATCCACTTCTTCTAGCTGATACTCTTGCTCAGTATGTTCGCTGCCATCATTATGATCGGTAGTACTTTCAGCATTTGCCGTCCTTGCGCCGTTATCCGTATCAACAACGCTTTCGCTATTATCATCCTCATTTTTATCAGCAGGATTGGTTAATCGATATAACGAGAGCACATCTTTGATATTACTCGCCCGCTTAAGCCCCATAAAGACGTTATAGCCAAACAACAGATAATCGCCGACCTGCACCATGTCTTGCGCGACGCAGTTGTATTCAGTGCGAATGCGGGTGCGGGCGATGACTTGCATCTGCGTGCTGCCAAACTCTTCTAGGCGCGCATGATTCAGCTTAGCGGTCTGTTGCTCTAGCCGACTACCCTGCTCAGTAAGACGTTTTTTAATAAGCTCATAAGCATTACCTGAAGCGACCGCTTGATCCGTTTGCTCGGCTTGATTATGACTATTCTTATTATGTGGATTGGTTGCGTTTTGCGTGTCCGCCATCGTTGCTCGTCCATTTTTATTTTTAGGCAATAAGATAAAACTGAGGAATTTTTTAAATTAAAGAAGTACTTGGTTAATCTCAGAAGACAAGTCGTCCCTACTGCTTTTTTAGATTAGCCAACTTATTGTTAATTGTGGTGATTAACTATGGTTTTGTGAAAGCATTTAGACTAAGTGTTTGGTTGTAGATTAGGTTAAAAACCCAGCCTACAATGTATTAAAATCTGCCGCCTAAGCAACAGATTTTTTATCAACGTTAAAACTATTAATCGTTATATTGGACAGATGTATTCGCTTTGTCATTAGCTTTATTTGCTTTGGTCATGACCTGATTTGCCATCATCGTATTGATGAGGCCACTCAACGTATCTGACTTGCCCGCAAGACCATCAATGGCTTTACCGATAGACAGTGATTTGGCAAAGTTATCGAAGAAGTGCGCTTCGCCGCCAACGATATCGATTTTGGCTTTTTGGAGCGCAACCGCTAAGACTTCAGCGTTTTCTTTGGCAATCTCTTTGCCTGCTTGAATTGATGCCATCGCTTCTTGCAGCGCAGTCTCAAGACCCATACGGAACTCTTCGTGCTCGCGAGCCTCAACACTCATACTGCCCATCGCATTGAATTTCTCGACCAGACCATCGGCCTCGGCTTGGAAGTGCGCGCGAGTGACTTCAGCTTTCGCCAGTCCAACTTCACGTTCTGCTTTGGCATTTGACTCGCCTTGAGCGGCAATAATTTGAGCGTTCGCCATACCGATATCACGCTCAGACTTGGCATTTGACTCACCACGAGCGGCGATAACCTCCGCACCTGCCATGCCTTTTTCACGCTCTGATTGCGCTTCGGCTTGTCCAGTGGCTTTAATGATATTGGCCTTGGCAATCCCTTCTTTCTCTAATGAAACGGACTTGGCTTCTTGAATGGCCGCTTCAGCAAAACCATGCGCAGATTCTTCTGCTTTAATACCTTCGGCCATTTTGATTTTTGCTTCTGAATCTTTGGCAGCGGCTTCAAGATTAGCCGCGGCGAGTGTGGTAATCTCAACCGCTTTATGTTTAGCAGATAGCTCTTCTGCTTCAGCCTTTTTCACCTGACGTACTTTGATCTCTTCAGCGTCTGCTTCGGCAGCTAGTACGCGTGTTTGTTTAGAACGTTCAGCTTCACTCACTTCACGTACTTCTTTAATACGCTCTTCTTCTTGTGCCACGGTTTTGTCGACGGCAATACGCTCACGAATGACGTTGGCGATCTCTTTTTTCTCAAGCTCAATGGCGCGTTCGGCTTCGATACGCTGCAAGTCAACTTCACGCTCACGCGAAACGATCTCTAAATCGCGGGCGCGCGTGACTTTCTCTTCTTCGATGACAACCGCACGCAAGCGATTCTGCCCAGCCACTTCAATTTCACGCTGCTGATTCTCACGCTGAATCGCCAAATCTTGCTCAACCATGATAACGGCGGTTTCTGACTTTTTGCGCTCCTCTTCTTCAATCTTGCGTGTTTCGGCCGTTTCACGGGCGATCACTGAGGCGATTTCACGACGCTGTTTGGCCTCAGCATCGGCTTGTTGACGCTCCAGCTCCAGCATAGCTTCTCTAGTTTCAACGTTTTTCTTTTTGACCGCCAGCTCTTCGTCGCGCTCAAGCTCATTGGTAATGACGTTTTGCATAGCGGTTAGCTGCGTAATCTTTTTGATACCTTCAGCATCCAAAATATTATTTGAATCAAGCGATGATTTTGGCGTTTGCTCCAAGTAATCAATCGCCACATCCTCTAACACATAACCGTTTAGATCGTTACCGATTTCTTGGACAATACTGTCGCGGAATTCACTGCGATTCTCAAAGAGTTTAACGAAATCGATTTGCTTACCCACTGTTTTTAGGGCTTCTGAGAACTTGGCATTGAACAGCTCATTGACAGCTGCTTTATCTGAAGCTCTTTCCACCCCGACCGACTTGGCCACTTTTAGCACATCTTCTTCGGTCTCATTAACACGCAAATAAAATGCCACCGTGATGTCCGCGCGCATATTATCCGCACAAATCAGACCTTCTTTACCACGCCTGTCGACCTCTAAGGTGATAAGTGAGATTCTCATCAATTCTTTTTTGTTGATAACAGGCCATACAAAGCCACCATCGAAGCGGACGGCTATTTTACTCACACCGTTGATAATCAGTGCCTTACCCTGCTCAACCTTAAAATAAAAGGCTTTGAGCATCAAAAGTGCTGCCATAATAAAAACAAACGTCAACACCACAACCACGCCGACGATAATAAGTATGTCCATATTCATTCCTCTATTTAACACATTCTAACCAAATTTAAACAGTTAACACGACACTTAAAAAAAGACCATTTTCTGTCTTTAATCGATTCACTATAAAATAGATACCGCGTTATTAGGATAAATTTTGCGCAGCCTCTGTCGGCGTAGGCACAGCAAGCAAGCAAGTAAAACTTATCCCAATAGCGCATGATAATGTTTGTACTCTTTTTATTTAGGGCTGACTATATATATGACCAATCAGCCAACTCATAAAACTGATATATAAAAATTATTAATATTACTCATTAATTTATTTATAGCGACTTTTTATAGCTATTTTTCTTTTACAGGAGCAACTCTGTAGGTATTGGCTTCTTCTAAATACTCAACCAACCTTACTTTATCGCCTTGTGTTAGCAAATTGTCATTTATATCTGTACGGATTTTGAGTATTAATCCTGCACCGCCATCATTTAATTCTGCTTCGCCATGTTTGTCAGTCACGTTCAGTGTACGCACGATAGCGATTTTGCCAATATTGTTAGAGGCATTGCGTTTGGGAATTTTGGCGATATTTTTGCGAATGGGTGCAATGATAATGCCCGTCAACCACATGGACACGACCAATACAAAGATGAGCGCCCCTGTACCGAATAAGTAATACAAAAGACCAGAATCGAAATATTGGTGTAAAAAACTTGTATATAAGTAACTGAGTAGCCAGCCGATTAAGCTGATTAAGGTCAGTATAATAATAAGAGGTACGCCATAAAGACCGAATTTGAGCATGAGTCCTGTGAGAAAACCAGTCGAGAACGAGGTAGAAAAATCACCATCTGTCTCAGCAATATCTACACTATCCATATCTGCCATACCGAGTAAAGACACGACCCAATATAAAGTAACAAACATCACAAGGCCTGTGAAAACAATCGTAGGGTAAAAACTGATTTTAGTGATAAAGACTAAAAAAGACTCTTGCATCGAGCGCGCTCCTTTTAACCCCCTAATCGAGTATTTTATGCTTGTTACTCATACACTCGTTGCTACGTCATGTTTGTCTAGTTTTACATAATCAAGCTAGGGGCAGGCTTAGATAAATTAGATTAGCAGAATCAACTTATGTTCCTTTATAGATAAGTATATATACATCTCATTACAATATATATAGATTCCATCAATAATAGGATAAAGAGTTATCAACAGTACCTAACGCCCCCATATAGGCGAGCGCACCATTCCGCCAGCTTTACTACTAATGGCATAGCTTGTGCCACCCGCGAGCGAATGAATAACCAAACTGCCACCGCTTTGACCATCTACTCGTGAGTGGCGTGTCGGATAGAGCGCGTATTGTCCAGAGGGCGATAGGCGCGCAGGCTCATCAAGGCCCGTCTCTGCAAGCTTGACGATATGTCCCGTCGCTAGAGTCATAAGGGCAGCCTCCCGACCATTCAAATAGGCTAGGCGCTGCCCATCAAGGCTGATCTGAGGGCTGGCTGCATAATCTTTAGTAGTTATTTGGACAGCGCTTTGAGTTGCAAAGTCATATCGATATATTCGTGGACGGCCAGCGCTTTTTTTA
>JARIAA010000053.1 GCA_029264635.1 Psychrobacter sp.
TGCAAGAGATGCCGCGATTAAATATCGCAAGAGATTTTCCAGCGCCGCAGCGGGTGTGTCTCTTTGCCCAGCATCCTGATGATGAGATTTTAGGCAGTGGCGGTCTACTGCAACACTTAGCGGCTAATGGCAATCCTATCTTGCTCGTCCATGTGACCAATGGTACCCAAAGCCATCCAGACTCAAAGATTTATCCACCAGAAAAGCTCGATACGGTTCGTCCGCAAGAGAGTATTGAGGCGTTAAAAGCATTGGGTATCGCTTCAGTGTCTATCATTGCTCTAGATTTAACGGATGGCAATGTGTTTGCTGAGCAAGAAAAGTTTCACCAAAAACTGGCCGCTGTTATTCAGCCTAATGATATTTTAGTGGCGCCCTTTATTCACGATGGACATCCTGACCACGAGGCGACGGGGCAAGTGGTGGCTACCTTTGCTAAATTACACCATTTAGCCTGTTATCAAGTACTGATTTGGGCATGGCACTGGGCCAAACCTGCTGATAGCCGTATTCCTTGGCACTCTGCTGTCAGAGTTGATGTAACCGATGAGCAATTGCAGCGTAAAACTGAAGCGATTGCTTGCTTTAAAAGCCAGATTAGCGTTGATGAGAGTACGGGCAATGCGCCTATTTTATCGGCTCAAACCATCGCCAGAATTAGCCAACCTTGGGAGGTGTACTTACATGAGCCAACATTCTAAATCTACAATGGCAATGGATCTTGTTAATCGTTTAAACGTTTCTAAAAGTGATTTGGCTGATTGTACATTCACTGCTGATAGTCAAGCGAATACCTATTCAGAAACCTATTTTGATGCCTTATATAGCGGCAATAGCGACCCGTGGCAGTATCAGACGCGCTGGTATGAAAAGCGTAAGCGCGATATGTGTCTTGCAGTATTGCCGCAAGCAAAGTATGACACCGCTATTGAGTTGGGCTGTGGCAATGGCGTGTTTAGTGCATTGCTCGCCCACCGTTGTCAGTCTTTGCTCAGTATAGATGGCAATAATCAGGCGGTGCAATTGGCCAAACACTACTTGGTGGACTGCTCTCATGCTAAGGTAATACAAGGGGTGATTCCTGAGGTACTGTTTGGACTGAAAAATGGACTTTTAGAAAATGACCCTTTATCAGCGTCAGACAGCGCGCCTGCTCATCAACCACCCTTTGATTTAATCATTATTAGTGAGATTTTATATTATTTATCGCCTAATGATATTGATACGGTGATCGATTGGATTAAACAAAAGCTTGCTATAGGTGGCACCTTACTGTGTTGTCATTGGCGCTACGCTATTGATGGCTTTTCGATGACTGGCGAGACGGTGCATGAGCGTTTATGCCAAGCGTTCGATGGGGCTAATCATAGAGCAGATATGGCAACGAGTCACCAAACCGCTTTTACTCATCCTACTTTTACCCATCAAAGTCAACTTGTGGATAGCGATTTTTTATTAGATGTTTGGCAAAACGCGGCAAAGACGGTTGCCATGCAAGAAAACTTGGTATGACAGGGCGTAACCGCTAGTACAATATGGATAATAGCAAAAAACCTATGGACAATCTAACAATCGGTATTGTGATTCCTGCTCATAATGAGGCGCTGACGATTAGTGACTGCCTAGCGTCGGTGCAAACGGCTATTCAGCAGCTGCCTTTAACCATAACAGCGACTGTGCTTGTGGTGCTAGATAGCTGTAGCGATGAGACGTATGCCTTGGTTAAAAATATAGGCGCCAAAAACACAGGCGCCAAAAATGTAGAGGTCAAAAACGCTCGCATGGATTATCTCTGCTGCGACTATCGCTGTGTGGGACAAGTGCGCGATTTAGGGGTTCGTCATGCTATCGCCTCTGGCGCAACGTGGCTTGCCTGTACCGATGCGGACTCGGTAGTGCCACCAGATTGGCTAGTGCAGCAAGTCAAACATATAAAAGATCAGCCTACCGATATGATTTGCGGTGTGGTGAGCGTGGACAGTTGGGCGCATTTGACGCCGCAAACGCGTGAAGATTATATCGCTCATTATCAAGATAGGATGGGACACCGTCATATTCATGGCGCAAATTTAAGCTTTAGCGCTGAGGCGTATCTTGCCGTTGGCGGCTTTGCGCCATTGCCTTGTCACGAAGATGTGGATTTGGTCAAAAAATTTGAGTCCCAAGACTATGCGATCACGTGGAGCAATCGCGTCCGCGTGACGACCAGCAGCCGCTTGCAAGCTCGAGCCTCAGAAGGGTTTGCTGCATTTTTGACGAATTTGGAAAAAGGTCATTTAAAATGACGATTGATAAAACCGCTGTTAAAATAATTTATAGTCAGTTTGAAATAAAATTGATATAGAGGCGATAGAAAATTTATCCCTGTCGCACTGACTCGATTTTAAAGTAAATCGACTACAAAGGCTGCATAGCATTTAAAAAGTAGAATGGTTGATTAACATAAAAATCCTCAGTTTAACAACTGGGGATTTTTTGAGACGGTTGGCGGTAGCGCTGTTTACATGCCAATGTATGGTCTTCGGTGCTAGACTGTAGATCGTATTCAACAGATATAGATATACATCTCAAAATGGTACAAGCGCTCAGTATGAGTGCCTAATAAGCCAAAACATTTCACCAAACTCTCTAATGAGATTTGACTATCTTTTTAAACCCATTAACATATCCTAACTTTCTTTTAGGTTTTTGAGCTCATCAGGCGAGCAGCGCCGCTCAAACAAGGTGATATATGCTAATTACAGAGCTAGGTTATTTTGCACTAGTGGCAGCTTTTATCATTGCCATCTTTCAAGTAGTATTACCAACGGTCGGTATTATTCATAATAATGTTGCTTGGCAGCGGTTGGCACCTAGTCTAGCTTGGGCACAGTTTTTTGCCATGCTGTTGTCGTTTTTAACTTTAATCGCAGGCTTTTATTTTAATGATTTTAGCCTCAAATATGTGGCTCAGCACTCCAATACTCTATTGCCTTGGTACTATCGTCTATCAGCGACTTGGGGTGGTCACGAAGGCTCGTTACTATTATGGATAACTATTCTTGCAACTTGGGCCGCGCTAGTTTCCTACTTTAGTCGCGGTCTGCCACTGTCTATGCGGGCACGAGTATTAGTTATTTTGTCGGGCGTACAGACGATGATGCTGGCGATGCTTATCTTTACCTCATCACCCTTTGAGCGCACCTTGCCGCATTTATTAGTAGATGGCGCAGACCTTAATCCTTTGTTGCAAGATCCTGGTTTAATTTTCCATCCACCGATGCTCTATATGGGGTATGTGGGCATGGTCGTGCCCTTTGCTTTTTGTATGGCGGCGCTGTGGGCGGGCAGGTTAGATGCCGTATGGACACGTTGGTCGCGGCCTTGGACGCAAGCGGCTTGGGGGTTTTTGACTTTAGGTATCGCCCTTGGTTCATGGTGGGCTTATTATGAGCTTGGCTGGGGCGGTTGGTGGTTTTGGGATCCTGTCGAAAATGCGTCTTTGATGCCGTGGCTTGCTGGTACTGCACTACTACACTCACTGGCGGTGACCGAAAAACGCGGGGTCTTTAAAGCATGGACGATTATGCTCGCCATCTTTACCTTTGCCTTAAGTTTATTAGGTACTTTCCTCGTCCGTTCTGGCGTTATTACCTCTGTGCATTCGTTTGCCGCTGACCCAACACGCGGTATCGTTATTTTAATTATTTTAGGCATCGTCATTGGTGGCGGTTTACTGATGTTTGCGCTGCGCGGCTGGCGGCTTACTGTCGAGAGTCAGTATCGTCTGTTTTCTCGCGAGAGTTTTTTAGTTATGAATAATGCCATCATTTTGGTGGCGACTTTGGTTGTGCTACTGGGTACTTTATATCCTATTATTGCTGACGCTTTTAATTTGGGTGAGGTTTCGGTTGGAGCGCCTTATTTTAATGCGTTATTTGTGCCGCTTGCCTGGTTATTGATGCTGGCGATGGGTATGGGCTCAAACATTCGCTGGAAGAAAGACAGTCGTCCCTTATTAGGGCCTGCGCTTATTATTGCGGTGAGCAGTGCTGTCCTTGGCGCAATTATCAGCCACTTCGTTCATCCAGTAGAGATGTTTAATATCGCTGTGACCTTGGCGTTAAGCTTTTGGGTATTGGCATGGATGGTTGTCGATATCAAAGACAAGACCAAAAATGCGAAAACCCGATGGGTGGGCATGAGACGTTTAAAAAGTAGCTATTGGGGCATGCAGACCGCTCATTTAGGGGTGTTAGTGCTGGCTATCGGTATTGGCGTGACGAGTAGCATGAGTATTGAGACAGATGTTGCTTTGGGCGTCGGAGACCGAGTACAGGTACAAGGCTATGATTTTGAGTTTGAGAGTTTGAGCGAGGTTAAAGGCAGTAACTTTGATGCGATGCAAGCCAAAATTCTGGTGACTAAAGAGGGGCAGCAGGTGGCTACTTTATATCCAGAAAAGCGTACTTACGTGGTGAGCATGATGCCGATGACCGAAGCGGCTATTGATGATAAGTTCAGCCGCGACGTCTATGTCGCCTTGGGTGAGCCTATCTCTGAGAATAGTAATGAATGGGCGGTGCGTATTTATGTAAAGCCTTTGATTCGCTGGATTTGGCTTGGGTCTATCATTATGGCTCTTGGCGCGTTGCTCTCAATGCTAGATCGTCGTTATCGTTTTAAGACAAAGCGGCGCGCCAACAGTGCGGATGATATTGAAGATTTTGATTACGGTACTGTCTATCAAGATCTGCATAAAAACAGCCCCGTAGTGTCCAAATCTATGAATGCAGAAGTGAGTACCCAATCAGTCCCAGTCAGTCAAGGAGCGCTAAAAAATGACTAGCAAGCTGCTAAAATCATCCAAGCAACGCCTTGATGGAGGAGCGCTCTGATGTCTTTATTTTCTACTTTTGGCTTATTTTTTATCCTGTGCTTATTGGTTGCTATTTTATTGGCGCTAGTGATTCTCATGCCTTGGCTACGCTCAAAAAAGGAGGAGGTTATAGACAATAAGCTTATGACTCTTAGCATTGATGTGTATAAATCTAGACTGCGCGAGTTGGGCGCAGACAAAGCAGCAGGGACTATCAATGAGTCCCACTATCATGCCCAAAAAACAGAGCTTGAGCGCCAATTATTGGATGCTGAGCAGCCAGATACCCTTATGCAGCAGCCAAGCTTGCAGAGTAAATGGGCCATTATAATCGGCGGGCCGATCTTGGCAGGGCTGGCTTACACCTTTATTAGTGATCGTACGAGTGTCTATGAGCTGTGGCGAGCGCAAGACAGCGTCGGGCAGGTGGCGGATGATTTATTGACTGGTAAAATCAATGAGCCGCCAGAGTGGGCGATGGAGGATATGGCAGCGCTGTTTTCTGCCATGCAGACCAATGTCCATCACAATGCGCATGATGCTGCGCGCTGGATGCGCCTGTCTAATATATTCTTATCATTTGAGGCGACAGAGTCTGGATTAGAAGCGTTATCCAGAGCTTATCGTCTGACCCCTAACAATGAAGAGGTTGCCATCGCTTACGCGCAGATGAGCTTCTTTATTGAAGAAGGGGTTTTGGATCCCAATACTCGCCGTGTCTTGGCAGATATCCTCAAAGCCAATCCGCGACAGGAAGAGGCGCTCATGCTGATGGTCATGGGCGAGGCGCGCGTGGGCAACTACGAGCAAGCCAAAGCGTGGATAGACAAAATGCGCTTGGTCGTTGAGCAAAAACCTGGCAATCACGCCGACGAGCTTGCCGACTTGGATAATCTCATGGCCAATATGGACAGACAACAAGGGCAGGCGTCCCAAAACGTTGAGGTGTCAGTCACCATCAATCCAAGTTTGCTACCGTTGGTCAAAGCCGATGATGTTTTGTTTGTCGCCATTCGCGCCGCAGCAGGCGGACCACCTTATGCAGCAAAACGTATCCCAATAAATAGTTTAAAGCAAGGCGTGATGACAACGAGCTTAGGAGATTTGGATGCAATGATGCCCGAGCGCACCCTGCAATCTGCGCGCGCTGCCAATGAGCAGTTGGTTGTGACCGCGCGCATCAGCCACTCTGGCAATGCAACGTCGCAGACAGGAGATCTATCGGCCAATCCCATCGTACTAGACGCGCCGCAGGTCAATATCGAAATCAATCAACAAGTTCCATAATATCTACATAGCTAGGCTTAATACTTCTAACGACACTCTGCTTATCATTGTTGAATAAGGGCTATTGGTTATCCATAGTCCTTGTTTTTTTGTATCTCACTTTTACAGATTAACGCACTGCGATAGTCAATTTATATCAAAAATGTTGGATGAATTTGTGTGGCTTTTAGAGCTCTCAAATAAAATTCGTCTTTTTTATAAGACTTAGTTTGTAGCGAAAACAAGTTTAGGAGCAGGCTATACATTCTTATTTTTAGATTAAAACCATGGAGTACTCCTAAATCCTAATCGACTGTGTTATCCTTATAGATAACAAGGTATTAAGCTTAAATAAATAAAAATTTAAATGAAAGTGTACTAGGATAGTGGCTGTCATTTGCTGAGGTATTTAAATTAGAAGGCTAGATATTATCAACAAAACCAGTAGGGAATTTATCTGCATTTGTTCATAAAAAAATAAATAAGTTAGATTGTTAAGCTGAGCTTTGTAAAACTTCTAAGTGAATCGAAACGTATCAAGTATATAGTGGGAGGCGGATGATGCAATACGAAAAGCAACTACGAAAAAAAGAGCAACCGATTAAACACCAATGGCTCAGTGCACTGGTCATGGCATTTATCGCCCTACCATTTATTGCGCTGTTATTTCTATGCGCTTATGGCTTTATTGTCTGGTTTGGACAAATGTTATTTTGGGGTCCACCGTCTTAAACCGCTTTGGATAATCCCTTATTAGATATTCTCTATGAAGTCTCTCACTAGAACTATTAAAAAAACAAAATGTCCGCTTGCATTGCCATATAAACGGTCATGTTAAACGGTAAGGAATTATATGAACGCTATCAAACGCCTATTTAACTGGCTGCGTCGTCTCTTATTCAAACCTTCAACGCAAATTGGCCTTGGTGTCCTTATCATTATTGGCTTTGCAGGCGGAGTCTGGTTTTGGGCAGGGTTTAATGCCGGTATGAGTGCGACCAATACCGAAGAGTTTTGTCTGTCGTGCCATACGATGGAGGACAACATGTTGCCTGAGCTGAAGAAAACGGTACATTTTAAAAACCGTAGTGGGGTGCGAGCATACTGCGCAGATTGCCACGTTCCGCATGACTTTACCGATAAGATGGCGCGTAAGATGCAGGCGTCACGCGAGGTGTTGTCAGAGGTGATGGGCTATATCGATACGCGCGAGAAGTTTTTAGATCACAGAATCGTCTTGGCACAACGTGAGTGGGGCCGGTTTAAAGCCAACGACTCTAAAGAATGCCGCTCTTGCCATGATTATGACAGTATGGACTTTAGTAAAATGCGCGTCACCTCGCAAATGATTATGCGTAGTGCCGCTGAGCGTGATGCCAGCTGTGTCGATTGTCACAAAGGGATTGCACACGAACTGCCAAATACAGAGGGCATGCATAACCCAGCGTTTGACTCTTTATTGTCTGAAGCGAGCCATACCAAAATCAAAGAAGGCAATACGTATTACAACGTCGTGCCTCAAGCGCTTTATCTGGCAAAAGATAAAAAAGAGCAAGCAGGGGTTATTGAGATTGCAACCCCAGTTAAAGTAATTGCCCATGAAGGCGACATGACGCAAATTGAGCTTGACATGTGGCGCAAAAACAAAGGTTTCGGTCGCGTATGGTATACCTATTTTGGTCTCAACATACCTGATGTCACGATTGATAAAGAGCTGGCTCGTGATAAGAACTTGGTGACGGTAACTGAATCTAAAGAAGATCCACTGACGGGTCTTGAATGGCAAAAAGTTAGTGCCAAGCTTTGGGTCGCTGATGGTGGCCTTATGGAGAGTATCGAGCCTGCGTGGGATATTGCCAGTCAAACTTATGGCGATAACTGTAGTACGTGTCATCGCCAGCCCAATCCAAGTGCGCACGATGCCAACCAATGGCCAGGTCTATGGAGCGGTATGGTTGGATTTACCAGCTTAGACAATGATAGTGCAGCTTTGGTTCTCAAATATCTACAGCTAAACTCATCAGATTTTGGTAAGAGCTCTGATAAAGAAGATAGCCAGATTGAAGAGACTATCCAAGACGCTAGACCAGGTATTGTCAGCTAGCTTATAAATATATTCCAAAGTCATACTTTGTAATGGGAGAACATATTATGAAAAATACGAGCCGTAGAGGTTTCTTAAAATCGCTAGCAGCCTTATCTGGGACGATGTTATTGCCACTGCCTTTGCTGGCTGACAATAGTATCGTGACCACTGCCAAAGGCAAAAAAGTTGATGTGAGTGGCTGGAAGATGTCAGGTGCTCACTGGGGGGCTTTTCGGGCCAGAGTCGAGGCAGATAGAGTTATTGAGATTCTGCCGTTCGAATTTGATCAGTATCCGAGCAAGATATTGGATGGGACATTAGGTGTTATCTACAGCCCATCAAGGGTACGTTACCCCATGATTCGCCTTGACTGGTATAAAAACCGTCATAAGAGCGACACGACTCAACGCGGCGATAACCGCTTTGTACGCGTGGGCTGGGATGAGGCACTAGATACGCTTTATGAAGAGCTTGAGCGCATTCAAAAAAACCATGGCCCATGGGCACTGCATACGGCCAACGTCGGCTGGCGCTCAGTAGGTAATATTCATAGCTGCGGCAACCATATGTTACGTGCGATTGCGATGCACGGAAAAAGCGTTGGTACCGCAGGCGATTACTCAACGGGGGCAGGGCAAGTCATTATGCCTTATGTGCTGGGCTCAACTGAGGTCTATTCACAAGGTACCTCATGGCCTGTCATCCTCAAAAATTCAAAAGTTATTATTCTTTGGTCAACGGATCTGGTTAAGAACTTGCAAATTGGTTGGAATACCGAAACCCATGAGGCGTTTGAGTATCTAGAGCAGCTGCGCGATAAAGTCAGAAATAAAGACATACGTGTCATCTCCATTGATCCAGTCAAAACCAAGACTCAGAACTACTTAGAGTGTGAGCATCAGTATGTCAACCCTATGACTGATGTCGCGTTTATGCTAGCGATTGCGCATACGCTTTATACTGAGAAGCTTTACGATAAAGCGTTTCTCGATATGTACGCGCTTGGCTTCGATGAGTTTACGCCGTATCTGATGGGTAAAACCGAAGATAAGATTGAAAGAACTCCTGAGTGGGCGGCGCCCATTTGTGGTATTGATGCGGATCGTATCCGTGAGCTTGCGCGCTTAATGGCAAGCAACCGTACGCAGATTATCTTTGGCTGGGCCATTCAGCGTCAACAGCATGGCGAGCAGCCCTATTGGATGGGAGCCATTATCGCCGCTATGCTTGGTCAGATCGGCTTGCCAGGCGGCGGTATCAGCTACTCGCATCACTATAGCTCTGTGGGTGTATCGGCCTCAGGAGCATCCATGCCTGGCGCTTTTCCACTGAACTTAGATACGGGACGTAAGCCCAAGTATGACAATGAAGACTATAAGGGCTACAGCTCAGTGATACCCGTTGCACGTGCAGTAGATTGTCTACTCGAGCCTGGTAAAAAGATCAACTATAACGGTCAAGAAGTGACCTTGCCGCCTTATAAGATGGGCATCTTCTCAGGCTGCAATCAGTGGCATCGCCATCAAGATCGCAACCGTATGAAAGAGGCTTATCATAACGTTGAGACAGTCGTTGCGGTAGATTATAACTGGACCGCTACTTGTCGTTTTGCAGATATTGTCTTGCCCGCCTGTACGCCTTATGAGCGTAACGACCTTGACGCTTATGGTTCCTACAGTAACCGCGGCGTCATCGCCATGCACAAACTGGTCGATCCCCTTTATCAATCAAAATCAGACTTCGATATTTGGCGTGAGTTTACCAAACGCATGGATCGTGATCAGGAATACAGCCGCCAGATGAATGAGATGCAGTGGGTTGAACAAATCTATGAAGACTGCCGCGCGGATAACTTGAAAAAAGACTTTTTTATGCCGCCATTTGCTGAATTTTGGAAAAAAGGCTATGTGATCTTTCCAGAAGGCAAAGACTGGGTACGCCATGCTGACTTCCGTGAAGATCCTGAGGTCAATGCTCTTGGTACTCCCTCTGGCTTCATTGAAATCACCAGTCGCACCATTGCCAGTTATGGTTATGACGACTGTAAAGGTCATCCTATCTGGATGGAAAAAACGGAGCGCTCGCATGGCGGCCCTGGCTCTGAAAAATATCCGCTATGGCTACAATCCGTGCATCCCGACACGCGCCTGCATTCACAGACCTGTGAGTCCGAAGCTCGCCGAGCCGTTTATGCGGTACAGGGCCGTGAGCCTTGCTATATAGGATCTGAAGATGCCAAAGCGCGCGGTATCAAAGATGGTGATCTGGTCAGAGTCTTTAATGACCGCGGTCAGCTCCTTGCAGGTGCTGTGATTTCTGATAATTATCCTAAAGGGATTATCCGTATCCAAGAGGGGGCATGGTATGGTCCGACAGGGCCTGAGATTGGCGCGCTGGACACTTATGGCGACCCCAATACCGTATCTTTAGATATTGGTACCTCAAGCCTTGCTCAAGCACCGAGTGCTAATACGTGTATCGTAGAGATAGAAAAGTTCGTTGGTAAGGCGCCTGCGGTGACGGCCTTTGGTGGGCCAAAATATGTCAATCCAGACGGCACCCCTGAAAGACTGGGCACGATGTAAAAGCTTGCTGATAGATATTCTTTATAGATAATATATTTATAGGGAAAATCTTGATCAATAGTATTTTTATTCATAGTACTTTGATTAATAGTACCTTGATTAATAATAGCTTTATCAATCATACGCTTGTAAGAAATGCCTTTATAAGTGATGGCTATCGTCAACGATGGTTATCATTTATGAAGGCATTGTTTCATTCCAAATGTCGTTTAAAATTTCATTCTAAGTTTCATTTAAATTTCGCCCAAATTGGATACAATATGACGATATCAACAGATATAACCACCGAATGGCACGCGGCGAATGTTGCCCGTGCAGCGCTTTATCGCTGGTTTGCCGATATTTTCGCCCGCGAGCTGACCACCGCGACGCTAAATGAGTGGTTACTAAATCAAGCTTATGATGCTATCCACGAAGCCTTCGTGAGCCTTGAGCTTGAACAATATAGCAACCGTGTCAAAACTGCACTTATGAATATAAAAGCGCTACCCAAAGAGGACCGTGCTCTTGAGCTGGCGGCTGACTTTGCGCAGATATTTTTGTTGGGAGGCGATGACAGTGCGCCGCCTTATGCCTCTTATTATTTGAGTAATGATAAACATCTGTATGGTGAGCCGACGCAGCAAATGCGCCAGTTTTTAAGCGCTCAACAATTAAGCCTGCATGCAGAATTTCGCGAGCCTGACGATCATGTGAGTGTTTATTTTATGGTTATGAGCTTATGGATTCATAGCAGTGCCCAGCAGCAGCTCGATATGGTAACCAGCGCTCAAGAACAAAGCGACTTTTTGGACAATGCTTTATTAAACTGGCTACCGATGTTTAACACTCGTTGTCAGACCATCAGAATAAAAACCGATCTCTATCCTGCGCTGATTGCGCTGGCAGAGCAGTTTGTCTTAGCCGATAAAGAAGCATTAGTGTCTATCGTGCATTCATCGAGTCAATGAAAAAAGGCATAGCCTATATAAGATAAAAAGTGTCAGATATTTTATCTGCATAATAAGCGACCTCACTTATAGTCTGTCCACTATAAAATAAAGACAGCGCTATCAGGCTAAATTTTGCTTGCTTGCTGCTTTCACAGAGGCTGCGCAAAATTCAGCCCGATAGCGCTAGGTCATTTTGAATATGTATCGATCTAGTGCGTGATAAACTAACTTAATCGAGCTAGCTGTTTTATGATATGACATAAAAACAGTGACAATATAGCAGTGAGTGATACAGTAGGGGTACGACCATCTCCTTTAAGAAAACTATGAGCAAGCTTGTTATAGATACCGTCCTGTTGATTCAATTCATGATTGAGGGGCTATAAAAATGTCCAATAACTTGATTGAATTGGGAGGCGTGGTGATTTTGGCAGGCGGCGCGTCTAGGCGCATGGGAACCGCTAAAGCTGAGCTCACCTTGCCGACGAATGAGCGTCTATTAGATTATCATGTTCGTCATGCCCGTGGTTTAAACGTCCCTATTATGATCGCTGACAATGAGCGCGGCTTTAGCGTGGATGACGCAGTGTTATCCTATACAGATTTGCCCATTGTTCATATTGCTGATTATCATCCTACAAGCTTTAAAGATCAGAGCGCCGATAATAATAATGCTAACCATAATGGCGGCGCTTTAGTCGCGATTGTATCGGCTTTACAAGCCTTAGCAAATTCAACCCACTCAGACAAGCGACGCAGTGAGCGGGCATCATGGCTCATGGTCATTAGCTGCGACAGCTTAATTCCCGCGCCTGTGTTGTGGCAAAAACTACAGCGCCCACTGTCCCAAGCTGACGATAAAAAAGTAATTTGCTTAGCGGATGAGACGCATTTGTACCCATTATTAGCGCTTTATCATTTAGGCATTGAGACGGATTTAAAAGCCTATATTGATAGCGGTCAGCGCCGCGTCATGCCGTTTATCAAGCCTATCGTGCAAACGGTGCCATTTTCAAAGCAGTGGCAGCCCTTAACCAACTTTAATACGCCTGAAGATTTTAAGCGGGCGTGCTTAGCTTTAACAGATTTATGAGTAGCAACTTATCCAGCTCGCATCAAAGCTTTGAGTGTTGAAGCTTTATAAAATAACTTATGATTAAGAGGTATTATTATGACCCAATCTCAAAATACCAATGCCGCACGTCAAGCATTGACTGACACTATCATCGCAGCAAAAGCCAAAAAAGATTTATCATTTGAACAAATAGCAGAGGGGACTGGTTTGAATGATGTATTCGTCACCGCCGCTTTGCTAGCTCAGCATCCACTACCCGCAAAAGCGGCTCAAAAAGTTGGCGAAACGTTGGGGCTTAATGAAGATGAAATCGCTTTATTGCAAACAATTCCACTGCGAGGTAGTGTTGAAAATCATATGCCTACCGATCCAACGATTTATCGCTTTTATGAGGTGATGCAGGTTTATGGAACCACGCTCAAGGCGCTAGTACATGAGCAGTTCGGTGACGGCATTATGAGTGCCATTAACTTTAAAATGGATCTTAAAAAAGTGGCAGACCCAGAGGGCGGCGAACGTGTTGTTATTACCCTTGATGGTAAATTTTTACCGTATAAACCTTTTTAACGCCGTCCTTTCTGAGCATGGTAATAGTAAAAAAAGTTGGTGCTCTGCATCAACTTTTTATTTTTAGTAGGAATATAAATTTTATAAGCGCTGATCAGATGTTTTCCCAAGTGAAACATCAAACGATCTAGCGACTTTCTTCAGGGCGCTTAATGCTGTCTGGACTGGCCTCATAAATCGCATCCAACTCCTCCTTTGTTAAATATTTTTCTACAATCAAAAAAAGCTCACGCTCCTCAAAACGTACATGATCATATAATAAGCTGCCTAATGCTCTCACTTGTAGCACTGTTACACTATTACCTTCAGATTCTGGCATGTCTTTCATAGCTTGATGAAGCGACTTATGTTGCTTATCAAGGGTATCTAATGCTACTGCCACCTCAGGGTTGGCATCTCGATAAGGTTGCAAGGCCGTGCCAATAAGATGGTCTTCGATTTTGAAGTGATGACGCATATCACTGATATAGGAGATGAGCGCTTGCCAATGTTCAGCGATCTTTTCAGGATGGTCCGCACACTCTTTGGCATGGCGTCCTATATGTAGGCCAAGATGATGCTGACGTGATAAAGGCTGTAATTGATCGGCACGTTTCATAGTTAAATACCTCAATAAAGTAAAATAAATACATAGAGCGTTAGCTGTTTTAAAGTCCCACGCGACACTTAACTATAAACCCCTTCTACCGTTGTTAGAAGGGCAAAACTGAATGCCTGATTATGTCGTTTCAGCGCTGCGCCTGTTTTAAGCTGAGTACCAAGATATCATTATGTCGTAACATTATTTAGGCTGTATGGATAAATTGACCAACAATATTAGATGAATAGTATAGTAAAACCTTGATTCGCTTTTCATTGAACACTCAGTCTTATCTTGACAAGCCTTTGTTAATAACCTATAAGAGTCATAAAGTATGAGTGCTTTGTCATCAATAGTCTCTTAAGGCTTTGAAGCACTAAGATTTATATTCATATTAAGGAATATACTCTACTATCCTAACATTTAATCGAAACTGCCTGTACTGATCAGTTTTATCGTTTCCAAACAATTAATACACTCAGATTGACATCCATTGACGGCTACTAAGCCAATATTGTCAAAATTATCTGCGTCCACAAACGAGTTTTACTCATATTGCTACCGGTAAGCTAGTAGCCTATCTTTCAGGACGATTGGCTAACGACTCAGCGCTATGTATCGAATGTATCGCGCTGGTTCTCTAATAAGGTGTTCAACGGAATGACGATTTTATCTCATAATTCTACAAGACAGCAGACTGTAACAGACTCAGGGCACCAATTTGATGCCAACCGTCATTGGGCAGCATTTTTGACATTAGGATTTGGTGCTCACGCCGAAGCTAAGACTAGCATTACTCGCATGAATATAGCCCGCCATTATGGTCCCCTGCGTGTCCAAAGACCGTTCTATCCTGAAGGCCGTGATGGTTGCTGTCACGTTTATCTACTGCATCCGCCTGGGGGTATTG
>JARIAA010000072.1 GCA_029264635.1 Psychrobacter sp.
AAAGTGTTGATGATACGTGGACTAGTCGCAGTATGATGGTTATCAAAAAGCTCTTTACCAATCCCTTAATTATTGCACTGCTTTCTGCATTTGCTTATAAGGCGTTACCGCTACCACCGATAACTGGGGTGATCCATAAAACAGGCGACTTACTGGCGGCGGTGGCATTACCATTAGCACTGATCTGCGCTGGTGCTAGCATTGATTTAAAGTCGATGTTGCATCTCTCAGGATTGTCCATGCAGGCCAGTGTTGGTCGCATTGTTGTTGCGCCAATCATCGCCATCGCTGTAGGGTTAAGCTTTGGGCTGACAGGTGTACACATGGGGGTGCTGTTTTTAATGGTGGCCTCACCAACTGCCGCGGCAAGTTATGTCATGGCAAAAGCAATGGGGGGCAATGATATATTGGCTGCCAATATATTAGCGTTTACCACTGTAGTTGGGATGTTTGGGATGGCAATTGGGGCTGCGATATTGCGCGTATTAGCACTCATATAAGGGCTATACCTCCAGTATCTGGATATGGTTCAGCCAATCGTCATCAGTTGCACAAGATATACAATCTATACTTACCTTACTTACCTTTCATACGCGCTTTTATAGTTAATTTGCTACACTTAGGCACAGTAGCAAGCAATGATCAGCATCTCGCCTACATCTTCCATTACTTTGGTTAACTATTAACAAGCAAGGAGTGCCCACAGTGCAGTTATTAAATAAAGCAGTCGTCACCGAACATCTAAATATGCCAGCAGCGATTGAGGCGATCAAAGAGTTATTACATCAGCAAGCAGCGCACCCTAATTGGATTAAAGCCCCTGAACGCTTGGTCATCGAAACCTTTAGCGAGGATGATAAGCACAGCTCAGGCTCACACTTATCGATGCCCGCGACTATTTATGATGGCGAAAAAGAGTATACTGCCGTAAAGCTGGTTACCATTTGCCCTGATAATCCTAGCCGTGATCTGCCAACGACTACGGCGATTATTACCGTATCGAATAATGCGACTGGTGAGATATTAGCCATTATGGATGGTATTTATATTACACAGGTGCGAACCGCTGCATTATCAGGTATCGCCACAAAGTATATGGCAAAGTCTGAGTGCCAAAGTGTGGCAGTAGTAGGCTGTGGTGGTATGGCTTATGAGCAGTTGCATGCGGTATTAACCGTGCGCCCTGAAATTAAAACAGTGTACTTATGGAATAGAAATTACGAAGGTGCTGAGCAATTTAAAACACGTTTTGCCCGTGATTATGAGCAGTGGGACGTTGAGATAGAGGTTTGTGAAGTGTTGAATGATGCTATCTGTGATGCCGATATTATCAACGTGGCGACCCGCGCAACAGAGGGTCTATTCAATGCCAATCAAATTAAATCTGATGCGCACATTAATGCAGTAGGCGCCTATCAGCCCTCTATGAAAGAGATAAGTAACGATGTCATTGCAAACAGTAGTAGGATTGTCGTAGATGATTTGGCAGGTAGCCGACACGAAGCTGGCGACTTAATCCAAGCAAATGATAATTCTGAGTGCGCATGGACTTGGGATGATCTTAGCGGTGATTTAAAAGCACTGGTAACAGAAACAATCAAAGAAGCGTCAACTGAGTCTGACAAAGGGATTACGTTATTTAAATCAGTAGGAGCCGCAAGTTTCGATGCAGCAGTTGCCTTATATGTCGCAAAACAAGCTGAACAAAAAGACTTGGGTTCATCTGTTGATTGGTAATATTTTATGCTCATAGTATTTGCAGATATTTTTTATAGATCTTACTAAAATAAGAAGCCTCCTACTCTGGTTTAAGTAGGAGGCTTCTTATTTTAATTTAAATTGTTTTTATTGCGCTTATCTTCGCGGCGCTGTTTACGTTTTGGACTAGTCCGATACGTCAAATAACCCCCAACGACCATTACTGCAATAAACGCCACAATGTATAAAAAAATGGACGAACCTATAAAAGTTGATGATTCCATAACCGTTATCTCGTTAGAGTTCATGGTCAATTATGCAAGTGCGGCTGCTGATTGTAAAGTAAACAAATTTAACTGAGGCACAAGCTCAAGTGAACGTAAACGCGCGGCCTGATCATAGACGTTAGCCGTGACAATCAGCTCATCGGGCTGATATTTTGCAAGAAAATCAGCAAGTTTTGGCTTAACGGTTGCAACAGAACCAATAAATGACACGGATAAAGCATTATCCACCATCATTTTTTCAGCTTGGCTCCAGATACTATCCATATCATGAGTCGGTTTTGGCATCTGACCGCGCTCATTACGACGTAGACGTACAAAGCTTTGCTGAGCTGAGGTAAAGTGATAGTGTGCTGTGTCATCGTCATCGGCAAGTAGTAAGTTTGCAGCTAGCATGACATAAGGCTTATCGAGATAAGCGGATGGTTTAAATTGCTCACGATAAGTATTGATGGCTTGACTAAGCATTTGCGGCGCAAAATGTGAGGCGAATACATAAGGTAGTCCTAAATGCGCCGCCAGCGTCGCACCAAATAACGAAGAGCCCAAAATCCAAATCGGTATATTGGATTTTGCTCCTGGGAAAGCCTGAACTGGGCTATTGTCAGTATCATTACATAATAGTTATAACAGCTCTTGCACATCTTTAGTGAAGCGTTCAGCATCTTTCATTTGGCGACGTAGGGCCTGGAAAGTTGCACCATCCGTACCAGGTGCGCGGCCAAGACCTAGATCAACACGGTCGCCATACAAGGCTTTTAGCGTACCAAACTGCTCAGCGACCACTAACGGCGCATGATTGGGTAGCATAATACCACCTGAGCCGATACGGATAGATTCAGTTTGACTACCGATATGCGACAATAAAACTGAGGTCGCAGCACTAGCGATACCTGACATATTATGATGTTCGGCCATCCAGTAACGGTTAAGACCTACCTCTTCTGCTTGCTGAGCAATCTCGACGGTTTGGGCGATACCCTCAGC
>JARIAA010000117.1 GCA_029264635.1 Psychrobacter sp.
AAAGCGATACCAACGTCAGCATTGTGTTCTAATACTGCTTGTTGTAAACCCTCAGGATGTGTGGAGCCGCAATGAGCATTAATATTAATGCCATCAGGGGTGTTATTGATAGCAATGACTGTAGCGCCAAGCTCACGCATCACTCTTGGCGCAACGCTATAGCCTGCCCCGTTCGCACAATCTACCACCACCGTAAGATGCCCTAAATCATACTGATAAGGAAAGCTACCTTTGCAAAATTCAATGTAGCGACCTTTTGCATCATTAATGCGATTGTGTTTGCCCAGCTGCGCAGGATCGATAATGGGCATAAGCAAATCATCGTCACTACTCGCGCCATTCATCATCGCTTGTAATTGATCATTAATAGCATTTTGCATCTCATCTGTGAGCTTTTTGCCATCTGCCGAAAACAGTTTGATGCCATTATCATAATACGGGTTATGGGATGCCGAAATGACAACGCCAGCATCTGCGTGAAAGCTACGTGTCAGATGGGCAATAGCGGGGGTTGGTAGCGGGCCAAGCATATGCACATCCACCCCTGCCGCATTAAAACCTGCTTGTAATGCGCCTTCAATCACATATCCTGATAGACGAGTATCTTTACCAATCACAACGCTGGGTTTACGGTTGGGATTGTTGTTATTTTCTATCAGTACTCGTCCCGTCACATAACCTAATTTTAAAATAAAATCAGGGGTGATAGGCAGTTGACCAAATTTTCCACGTATACCATCAGTGCCAAAATAGCTCATTATAATTATATCCTTATGCTAGCTGTTAAAAGTGAGAGATTAGATAAGCTTGTATCATAATCTCTCTATCATTTCGTTTTACAATAAAAAAGTCAACAACACACGAGCATTGTTGACTGTTTATCTCTTAATAATATTATATATCAAAGGGTGAATATTTAAAGCATTAATTGGTTAACGTGTCAGTTTAATCTACACGGTAGTTCGGTGCTTCTTTAGTGATTTGCACATCATGGACATGCGATTCTTTCATGCCAGCTGACGTGACTCTGATAAACTGCGTTTTGCTACGCATCTCTTCAATCGTAGAACAGCCTGTATACCCCATTGATGAGCGTAAACCGCCAACTAATTGATTGACAATACCGGCAACAGGGCCTTTATAAGGAACGCGGCCTTCGATGCCTTCTGGTACGAGTTTTTCCACCCCATCTTTGGCATCTTGAAAGTAGCGATCTGACGAACCATTCGATCCTGACATGGCACCAAGGCTACCTATACCGCGGTAAGCTTTATAGTAGCGACCTTGAAACAGATCAACCTCACCCGGTGCTTCTTCAGTACCAGCCATGAGCGAGCCTACCATAATACATGAAGCGCCCGCTGCAATGGCTTTTGCTATATCGCCTGAATAGCGAATGCCGCCATCTGCAATTAATGGAATGCTGTCTTGTAATGCGCTAGCAACATTATCGATAGCGGAGATTTGTGGTACACCAATACCAGCGACAATACGGGTGGTACAAATAGACCCTGGACCAATACCGACTTTTACGGCATCAGCGCCTGCATCACGTAAAGCTTTTGCAGCATCGCCTGTCGCAATGTTGCCACCGATGACTTGTACATTTGGATAGTTTTTCTTGATCCAAGATACTTTATCAATCACGCCTCTTGAGTGACCATGTGCCGTATCGACAACGATAACATCCACGTCAGCTTTAATTAAAGCCTCAACGCGCGCTTGAGTATCTGGCCCTGTACCGACGGCCGCGCCAACACGCAGGCGACCGTGATCATCTTTACAAGCATTTGGATTGTTTTCAGCTTTGGCAAAGTCATTAACTGTAATCAAACCACGCAGACGAAAATGATCATCAATCACGATAACCTTTTCGATACGGTGCTCATGCAATAGCTTTTTGATATTTTCATTACTCTCCCCCTCATGCACCGTTACCAATTGCTCTTTTGGCGTCATGATATGGCTAACTGGTAATGACAAATTGGTCTCAAAGCGCCAATCACGATGGGTGACGATACCAACGACCTTATCCGTCCCTTTTTCGACCACCGGGACCCCTGAGATGTTATTGTCTTGAGTCAATTGTAACAGCTCACCAATTGTCATCTCTTGATTTACGGTAATAGGATCAACAACAGTACCCGCCTCAAATTTTTTGACGCGGCGCACTTGAGTGGCCTGCTTGTCGATGTCCATGCTTTTATGCAAAATACCCATACCGCCTAGCTGCGCCATGGTAATAGCCATCTCAGATTCGGTGACAGTATCCATCGCAGCAGAGATGAGCGGCAAGTTAAGGGTGATATTTTTGGTCAAACGAGTGGACAAATTGGCAGATTTTGGCAGGACTTCAGAATAGGCTGGTAACAATAGAACATCATCAAAGGTGAAGGCTTGATCGACAATACGCAACATACATACCCCTAGTAGTGGTTATTTTGATGGGTGGGTAAAGCAGTATTAAATCAATAAATTAACGACAATCATAAACCTGTTGTGTCATAGATTAGAAAGAAGCAAATGAGATTCAAATAAAGAGGCTCATTAAATTTGCTATTAATTTATCGCAAATGCTCGTGTGATTATGATATAAACAGGCAAATATAGCCTTCTATACTTTTTAAGTAACGTTCAATTTAAGCGTTCAATCACAACAGCACTTACTAACTGCATTATCCTTTAAAAATAACGCCATATTATAACAAATAACTTGACTAATCGCATGACATATTTATCGATAACTGTCTGTATCAATTTATCTCCCCTTATCTATAAAAAAGCCTCTATGTAACCGTTAAGATATTGTTAAGTGTTGGCGCCAGTATCTTTAAACATCAAACGCTCTGCTGGTAGATACGGTTTTTGTTCACTATATAAGTAAGCCAGCATTTTTTCGCGTACTTCACATTCCAGCGTCCACGCTTTTAAAGGGCTATCGGATGCGACCGTACCACGTAGTTCGATAGTATCTTTGTTTACTGACAACGCTAACATCTCAGGCTCGGTCTCGCCATCCCAGCCTTCATTGGCTTTGGTGACTTCGATAAATTTTTGGCGAATGTCATCGATATTAGCACCATAATCAACGTACAGATATAATGGCCGCGTTTGATGCGAGTCTGGGTGTGACCAGTTTTCTACCGTCTCAGTTATGAAGTGACGCATCGGTACAAAATAGCGGCGTTCATCCCATGTTTTAAGGGTAGCATAAGTATAACCCAGATCTTCAACCGTGCTCCATGTACCTTCATGCATAATCGTATCACCAATACGTATCGGTTGGGTGACCGCTATCTGAATGCCCGCGACGATATTGCCAAGCGTTGGCTGGGCGGCAATACCAATAATCACACCTGCGATACCTGCTGAGGTTAATAGAGTTTTACCTAAGCCTTCAAGATTGGCAAACTCACTGAGTCCAATCCAAATACA